>JAXIOF010000017.1 GCA_034190545.1 Candidatus Afararchaeum irisae
TAATACACAGAGGAATCTCCTTGTGTAAATACATCCGACACGAGCCAGCAGGGACTTCTGCCGCGAGAGTACACCGGGGAACAAGCCGTCAAAACCGACACGAAGACCAGGGACTCCTCCGCGCCTAACCAGGACACCAGATGTCAGAGATAGACCCCGAGATAAGGAGAACCTTTAGTCAGAACTCGACCTCGTACTACTACAGTAGCCTCTTTTTCCCGTCCGACGTCAGAAGGGACGTCTTCAGGCTCTACGCGTATGTCAGAACCGCCGACGACTTCGTAGACGAGATGCCCCAGGACAGAGAGTCTCTCTTGGAGTTCCGACGTATGACCTTCGACAACTGGGAGTCGGGGGAGTCGGGGAACAAGACCGTCGACCTCTTTCTGAGGGTCGCACGTGACAACGGCTTCGAGAGACGGTGGGTCAAGGCTTTCCTCGACTCGATGGAGACCGACTTGACCAAGTCGGGGTACGAGACTCTTGACGAGACGCTCGAGTACATATACGGCTCCGCCGAGGTCATCGGTCTGATGATGTGCCGTATACTCGGTCTGAGCCCCGAGGCTAGCCACAACGCCAGAATGCTGGGGAGATCGATGCAGTACTGTAACTTCATACGTGACATAGAGGAAGACCGACAGATGGGAAGGAGGTATATGCCGAGTGAGGAGATCGAGAGGTACGGTCTCAAGAGTCTCACCGAGGACGAGGCGATGTCGAAGACAGACTCCTTCAGGGAGTTCATGCGTCGACAGATCGAGAGGTACTGGAACTGGCAGGAGAAAGCCGAGGACGGCTTCGGCTACATACCTTACAGGGTCAGGGTTCCCGTCATACTCTCGTCGAGGCTTTATAAATGGACAGCCGAGAGGATATACGAGAGACCCGAGATACTCTACGAGACACAGGTCAAGCCATCGAAGCCGAGGATAGCCGTCGAGCTGGCTAAGTCGTTCGCTGGGAAGAACTGAGAAGAGGAACGGGCGCGGAGGAATGATGGTATCGCGCCATCGCCACCGATTCCCTCGAAAACTTCGTTTTCGGGATACCACAGAGCCAATTTCTGCGTGGATGTGTGAGCCATGCTTTGGATGGCTCTATCTGATCCAGCGAGATTGCGGTGGACGGGCGCGGAGGGATTTGAACCCCCGGCCGTCGGATTAGAAGTCCGATGCTCTGTCCAAACTGAGCTACGCGCCCTCCGTCTCAACTTATTCCGGTGCTCAAGTTATAGCTTTCGACCTGTCCTGGCTTTTCGCCCTAACTATTATTGTATTCAAGACTGTAGACACGTACTATGGAGCAAAACGTGGGGAAAGCCGACAGTATAGTACGTATAGTAATCGGTGCCGTCGCGGGAGTCGTCTCGTTGGCGATGCTCGGAGGAATGGTACAGAGCCTTCCGATGATACTCTCGCCGATACTCGGCATAGTCGCTATAATGATGCTCGGAACCGCGTTCACGAGGAGCTGCTGGCTCTACTCACTTCTCGGCGTCGACACGTGTGAAGTATAGAAGTCGGTAGACGAAGGACTTTAACCCGCGAAGACCGATTCGGATATAGATGGCTACACAGATACCGGGGAACGACGACCAGGGAGAGCTAGAGCGAACTCTGAGTCTCGGGGGTGCTCTGGCGATAGGAGTCGGGACGATGGTCGGAGCGGGAATATTCGTCTTCCCGGGTCTTGCTGCTGGGAGGGCAGGTGTCGCCGCGGCGGCTTCCTTCGGAATCGGTGCTGTGATTGCCCTTCTCGTCGCTCTCCCGACCTCAGAGCTCGCGACAGCGATGCCGAAGAGCGGCGGAGGCTACTACTTCATCTCGCGGGGATTCGGAGCTCCCGCGGGTGCTCTTATAGGTATAGGAGTCTGGACAGGTCTCATATTCGCGTCGTCGTTTTACCTCGTCGGATTCGGAAGCTACGCACTGTCGACGCTCTCTGAACTCGGGGTTGGGGTGAGTGTCGGATCCGAGGTCATGGCTGTCGTCGTCGGCGTCTTTCTCACGGCTCTGAGCATAACCGGCACGGAGAAGACGGGTGACCTCCAGAACGGAGTCGTAACTGTCCTCCTCATGATACTCAGCATCTTCCTCGGCTACGCGCTCCTCGACTCGTTCGGGGTCTTCGGGACTGCGACTGTTCCCGAGGAGTTCGCACCCTACGGCTACTTCCCCATATTTGAGACCGCGGCACTTGTCTTCACCTCGTACCTCGGCTTCGCACAGATCGCCACTGTAGCCGGAGACATAAAGGAGCCGAGTAAGAACCTACCCCGTGCGATGGTCGGGAGCGTACTCCTGGTCGGCGTACTCTATGTCCTCACGGTCTTCGTCACGACTAGCCTCACGGGAAGTTAAGAACTTTCGAGACTTGGTGAGACCGCGATAGTCGAAGTCGCACGGGGATCTCTCGGAAAAGGTGGTGCCGTTGCGCTGACCTTCGCGGGGCTCCTCGCCACGGTTTCGAGTGCGAACGCCTCGATACTCGGGGCTTCGAGGATGGTCTACGCCCTCAGCCGTGACAAGCTACTACCCTCGAAGGCTGGGAAGCTCAACCGGAAGTACAACACCCCGCATATCTCTCTCATGCTCTCGGGAGGACCCATCGTCTTTCTCGTCGCAGTCGGAGAGGTCGAGCTTCTGGCTGAGGTCGCGTCCTTCTTACATCTCGTGATGTACGGGCTGATGTGTTTCGTTCTAATCCCCCTTAGACGCCGGAACCCCGACTGGTACAGTCCCGACTATACCGCGCCTGCGTATCCGGTTCTTCCTGTCGTAGGAGGTGTGCTGAGCTTCGGTCTCATACTCTTCATGCAGCCTCTCTCACAGGCTGTCGGAGTCGCGGTTACGGTCGGTGCGGGAGTATGGTACATTATTTATGGAAGGGACGTGACTCTGAAGGGGGTAAACGGATGAGCCGAGACTCGACAGAAGAAGACGGAAAGCCGAGGATACTCATAC
>JAXIOF010000018.1 GCA_034190545.1 Candidatus Afararchaeum irisae
AAACCTTAATATCCCAACTGGGATTCACCCGACTTCAGGCGGGTGAGGATGTCAATTACTGCTTAAATCCGGTTAAGACGTCACTACCCCGGCTGTCGGAGAGGCTTAAAGTATAGACACAGACAGCCGAGAGAAAGAAAACACCGTAGATCCACGGCGAAACTACCGACACCACGGGCAGACCGAGGTACGACAAGATTACGGAGACCACACCCAAGCCGCTTATTGCCGAAGCTCCGACTCCGATCTGAGAGCCCCGAACCGACCGTCCGGACTCCTCGGAGACGTCGCCGGTTTGGGAGGTGTCCTTGGAAGCCATGTACTTCTCGATGACCTCCCCGACGCTGTCTGATACTCTCGCCTCCTTCGTGTTCTCGTCGTACTCTATGACGCCGAGGGTGTCAAGCTTTGGAATATGTGTCTGGTGTAACGAGACATAGACGCTCTTACGTTTGTTCGAGTCGGGAGATTTCTCTCCTGACTCTATCTCCGCGACCCTATCGGCGAGATCCCGGACAGATACAGTGCCCTCGTCGATGAGAATGCTTAGGGTCTCGTACCTCCGTTGACTGCTGAGTATCTGATGTATCTCGACCTCTTCGAGGCTCTCAGGAGCCCCGTCTTCCCCTTCTTGTGTGTCTTCGGACGTAGTCGCGTTCATAGTACCACCTACCGTCCCCGCCCATGTCAGAGATGAACAGACAAGCATTCAACAACCGACTAGTGAACTACCCCTGCCTACTCACTCGCGGCGGAGCCGCTCGTTCCTTGAGGCAGGGGCTTCCTGCTTCCAAGACGCGCTTTGCAGGAACCAGGGTAGTTCCCGCAGGGAGCGCAGTCTTCACAGGCGTTGATTCGGAGTGAACCACTCCTAGGTCGGTGAGTCCACGAGAAAGAATGTTCCACGCTGCGTTTGCGTCTCTGTCTGCCTCGAAACCACAGGCCGGACAGGAGTGTTCACGCACCCACAGCGTCTTTTCGGTTTTGACGCCACACTGCGCGCACTCTTTGGTGGTGCCTTCGGGGTCAACTTCCACGAAGTGCGTGCCTTCGCGCTCACACTTCGTTTCGAGCATATCGGTGAAGGTGTTCCACGCCGCAGACGCTGTGTTACGGCTGTTTCGCGCCGATTCCAGCATCCCTTTCACGTCGAGGTCTTCGACGGCTACCAGTTCGTACTCCCGAGCGTAGTAGTTCGAGAGTTTGTGCAGGAAATCACGCCGCTTGCGCTTGATGTCGAGATGGCACTCAGCGACACGCCGACGTTGTTTCTCCCAGTTGTTCGACTCGTACTCTTTGCGCGAGAGCTTCCGTTGCTCTCGTTCGAGCCTGTCGCGTTCTTCCGAGAGGTCGAGTGATTCGACCGCTGTGCCGTCTGTATCGTGGGCATACTTCAGAATGCCCACGTCGATGCCGACCACCTCCTCGGCGTCGATCTCCTCCAGCGGTGGCTTGGCTGGCGGTTCTGTGTCCATCTCGATGCCGAAGATGGCGAACCACTCGCCAGTTTTCTCTTTTTTGAGCGTGACTTCCTTGACTGTAGCGTCGTCGGGCAGTGGTCGGTGGAATTCGATACGAATATCAGCGAGTTTCGACAGCGACAACACGGTCTGACCACTCTTCTTGTCGAGTTCGAAGCCAGACTGGTTGTAGGTGAAACTGCGAAACTCACGTGGTGATTTCCACCGGAGTTCACCAACCGTGTAGCCCTGTTCTTTGAGTTGCCCGAGGCGTTTGATATTCTTCGCAATCCGCATGACGGTAGGCTGAAGCACTTTCGAGTAGATATCGGTGAGTGCGTCCCACCAGTCTTTGAGGTCGGGTAATTCGTCACGAATCTTGCGGACACGCTGTTTGACGGTGCCCTCGTCTTCAGGGATTTGGTTGAAGCGGTACAGGGCATGGTTGTATAGCTGTCTACAGGTATCACGGTGATAGTCCAGCGTCTTACACTGGTCTTCTGTCGGCTTGAGACGATACCTGTAGTTGTAGTTCATCGGGTTATTTGTCTGGATTGGACGTTCGGACGATTTTCACGTCTGCTCCACGCCACCGTTTTGGGACGAGGACGTGTGCGCCGTTGCCAGTGGCTTTCACCTCGCCCTCGATGACTTCGTGACCTTCAATTTCGTGCCTATCCATCATTCTTGTTTAGACTTTGTTTCAACATAAGTGTATCGGTGCGTTGACCTGTGGGCTGGGAATAGAACAGTATATGGACGATGATGACGGCGGTGTATCCCCTCCCTACTGCGTATGCAAATCGAAGATTTGCCTGCTCGTGAATCTAAGATTCACGAACGTCCTCAGAACGCGAAGCGTTCTGATGTGCGAACGAGACGCTCTGCGTCTCGTTAACGCTACTCGGTCGCTTCGCTCCCTGCGTTGTGTTGAAAATCGGAGATTTTCATACGTATGCGAATCTCTGATTCGCAACACTCCTTGACGAAGGGGGCTTACCGCCCTCTTTTCCAGCTAAAAGATTTGCATAAGCTAACCAACAGTTCTAATATAAACTAAGCTTCTATATAACGGTACTTTATAGGCTATAGTCGGAAAGAACGGCGACGAGACCGCGGTCACAGCGAGGATGTGTCGGTCTCCTCGTAGACCACTACGTTGGCGTCTGTGTCGACTATTACTTGGTAGTCCTTGTAACGGAAACGTACCTGTCCGTAAGACCGTCCGTCTCCAGAATGTTTGGGTGCGAAGAGGTCATCGAGTGCTTCGGGGTCGATGTAGTCGTACAACGGTGGTTCGAGGTCTGAGGGATCGACGCCCTCGTAGTCGGCTATCTCAGATATAACAGCTTCGCTGAGCTTGGTCATGTTTCATGTTAAAGTAGGGGAGAAGTCTTAGGGTAGGTGGTACATTAAACTCTCCCCAAACGGGTGTTAGTAGTCCACAGTAAAGAGCTTTTGTAATTATACGAGTAAACCACGTCCGTCTGTTAAATACGTCACTAAGATGTAAAGTCTGTCCAAGAATGTTTTTTTTTGATTATCCGAGTAAATACTGCGGGTGATTTAAGAAGGAGTTTAAATCACACATCAGAAACCCCGAAGAGATGGACAAATTGTGGATAATGCAAATTATTAAGTGTGCTTGAGGTCGATAGGGTTAGTTGGAGTATAGGTGGTACATATCTCTAAGGAAGATGACTCTAAACGCACTGTGGAGCTACTGACTGAGCTTGGTCTGATGGAGTACGAAGCCAAGGTATTCACCGCACTGACACGTATACCCGAAGCTGACGCCAAGAAGATAAGCCGTATAGCCGACGTCCCGAGGACACGTGTCTACAACGCGTGTGAGAGCCTCGCAGACAGGGGACTGATTCAGATACACGAGTCGACGCCGAAGAAGTACCGTTCGATTCCCATAACCGACGCAGTCGAGGTGTTCCGTGAGGAGTTCACCAGTAAGATCGACGAGGTGCAGTACAGGATGGAGAGCCTCGAACAGCTTGAGATGGAAAACGGCGATGGAGCCGTAGGTGTGTGGAACCTCTCGGGGAGAGACAGCATCAACAGACGTACTGTCGAGATGATCGACTCGGCGGAGGACGAACTCATACTCATTCTGGGAAAAGAAGGGATGGAGTTGGGCAGGACAGTCGAAAGCATCTCCGACGCAATAAAACGCGGTGTCTCTGTCAATATAAGTACCGTATCCGAGGAGGTGCGTAAAGAGATCGAGAGGGGGGTAGGCGATGTGAATATTCACGAGTCGAACGACTGGCTCAGGTCACTCAGCCTCGGCTCCGATACGACTCTCGGAAGGGTCGTAGTCTCTGACACCACGGAGGTTCTCGTAACCTCGGTTGAGGAGGAGGGAGAGAGGTCGGGTGTCTGGGGCAAGGGCAACACTAACGGTCTGGTTATACTAATCAGAACACTTCTGTCGCGGGCTATCGAAGAAGAGTAGGTCTCAGTCGGTCGTGGAGCCGGGCTTTGCGGCTTCCTCAACCTCCTCGGTTATCTCGCTGAGCTCCTCGTCGGCTTCGTTCTTTGCTTTCTTGAACTCTCCCATCGCCTCGCCCGCGCCCCTCGCTAGCTTCGGAAGCTTGTCAGCTCCGAATAGGAGTATCACGAGAAGACCCACTATCCCTATCTCTAGAGGTCCTACACCGCCCATGAAGATTGGTGTCTCAATCATACTTCAGCCTACTCTAAATACCCTAACTTAATAAGTATATATCCATTTTCGGAGTTAACGACATAATACTCGAGTTATATCTTTACTCAGACGGAGTGAACTACCCCACCCTACTCGCTCGCCACAGTAGTGACTCGCTCCTTGAGGGTGTCGTCAGAAGCTCCGCTTCTGACTGCTCGCAAATCTTAGATTTGCGATGTCTCTGAGGAGACCTCAGAGGCTCGTGAACTTTCGTTCACGATGGGGCTTCCTGTGTCAACGACGGCACTTGCAGGAATCACGTCTCTAGACGAGCTAGAGCGTGACCCCGCAGCGGTGCCAGTCTCAGCAGGCGTTGATTCGGCCAGTTCCTGACCTAATCCCGATTCATCCTCAACCACTCCCAGTTCGAGCAATCCAAGCCGCTGTACCTCAAGAGCAGCGTTTTCGTCACGGTCGGTTTCAAACCCGCACGACGGACACGAATGCTCGCGCACCCACAACGGCTTCTCCGACTCGACACCACACTTGACGCACCGCTTCGTCGTTCCCTCTGGTGGAACGAGAACCACGTGACAACCGTTTTTCTCCCCGAATCGTTGGAACGTTTGCAGTGTCTCATACCACGACATCGACGCAATATTCCTACTGTTCCCGTTCTGCTGCATCATACTCCCGACGTTCAAGTCTTCGAGGAACACCGCGTCGTATCGCTTTGTATACGCGTTGGCGAGGGCTTCGCGGTACGCGTTGCGCTTGTTCGACAACCGCTCGTACGCTCTCGCTAAACGTCGTCTCGCTTCGTGCCAGTTGTTCGACTCGTGTTCCTTGCGAGAAACGGATTGGTGACGTTTCTCGATGCGTTCACGGTCGTCCTCTTCGTCCAACGGTCGGAATGCTCGCCCGTCCGAGTCGTGAATGAACTTCGTGATGCCGAGGTCAATGCCAACAGTGTCTTCAACGTCGATGTCTTCGACGGCGGGCTTCTCGGGATAGTCGGCGTCGTATTCGACGATGATGCTGACCGTCCAGTCACCTGTTTTCTGCTTTTTCAGGATGACTTCCTTGATGTCGGCGTCGCTTGGGAGTGGTCGGTGAAAGTTCAAGTGGAACGTACCAATCTTGGAGAGTTCAACGGTAGCGTGGTCAGTCCGACCCGTGTTACTATTCACGTCGAAGCCAGACTGGTTATAGCAAATGCTACGGTACTCTCGCGGGGCTTTCCACTTGAGTTCACCAACATTGAATCCACGTTCTTTCAGCTTGTCGAGGACTGTTTCCGAGTGCTTGATGCGTCGTACTGCCATTTGCAGGCACTTCGAGTATACACTGCTCCATTCAGACCACTTCTGCTTCCACTGTGGCAGTTTGTTCTGCATCGTGTTGTACGACGGCTTGTCGTAGTCAGGAGCAGGTTTGTATTCTTGGGTGAGCGCGTGGTTGTACACTTCTCGACAGGTTTGAATCGCTTGCCACGCACTCTCGGCAGTAGTGGTGTCCTCGGGCTCGGCAGCGTACTTGAACGCTTCCTCAACCACTGTTTGTTCGTTAATCCTGTCTAGACTTGTATATTTTGGTTGCAGCGAGCGTACGGCTGTATCCTCGCCCTACTGCGTATGCAAATCGAAGATTTGCATGCTCGTGAATCTTCGATTCACGGACGTCCCGAGAGCTTTGCTCTCGCAGGCTCAGAAATCTCAGATTTCTGAACGGGGACTTAGCCTGTAAGAGTTAAATAGTTGTTAAGAGTTCACATACCCGGGTACTCCGCCTCGAAGACACGCGCGCCGCAGTCTTCGCCCTCACACTCGGCGGCTACTACGTCTACGGTGCTACAGCACGACTCGACTGTCTCCTGTCCGAGGGAGACGTCTTCGCCACAGTCGGGACATCTGTCGAGCCAGATACGGAGACCTCCGAGAACCTGTGTCCTCGTCTCATAGCCGAGGTCGTCCCACGAGTAGGCGTCGGAGTCGGCGTCGGCGTCGGCGTCGGTATCCGTAGAGTCAAGAACCTCCGCAGCTGCCACGTCGGCGATGTACGCCGCGCGCGACTCCCATTTGCCCACCCTCACGCCGTCGACGGAGGCTACGAATGCGTCTCCGTAGTCGTCGATCTCGACCTCCGTCTCGGACTCAGAGCCGAGTAGGTCGTCTATGCCGAGAAGGTCATAGATCTCCGGCCCGGAGCTGTGCTGAATCTCGTCGATCCGTGAGTACCACCGGTCACGGAACTCGGGGGTCAGACACAGGTCGTCGCCGTCGCAGTCGGTCAGTATATCCGAGTCATACAGGAAGGACTCGACGTCTATCTCGACACGGCTCTTTTCTCTGTCTCGGTCCGACTGACCGCCGTCTACTCCGACCGACCCCATCCTCGACTCCGACTTCCCGAATAGACGTAACGCCGAGTCGGGGAAGTATCTCTTCGTGAGCGCGGGCGTACCGGGTACTAAGTATCCTCTGAGGTAGACAGCAGCCAGGCTTACGACGAAGACGGCTCCCCCCGCTACGACCGAGAAGTAGGCTATGGCTGTGCTCACGGCTGTGGCGATGACGACGTTTACGAGCGTACACGGAATACACCGGTTTTCTCCTGTGTATTCGGGCTGTCTCAGCCCTACTACCGAGTCTTGGATCAGACGGTACATGCTGACCCATAGATGTACTATCGAATAGTTATTAGCCGATTAAACCGGGTTAGGACTGGCTTAACTACGTCGAACAGTTGGTGGTGGCGTCGAATCTCAGGTCGAAGCTCACCGAGTCGGTCTGTATGATATTCCCGACTTCCTCGTCGACTGACCACGTCATGCCTACGTAAGCAGACTCGTCGGTGGCGAAACAGTCGCCGTCATTGAGGCGATACGAGTTTACGCCGTCTGACGCCTGTCTCAGGCTCACGGTTCCCTGTGTTATGACCGTCTCGCCTATCTCGGGGTCAGCGTCGCCCTCACCCAGCCAGCTTATGTCAAACGCCCCGGTGTCCTCCCACAGGAGTACGTCTACGTGTTCTCCGAGCTCTCCCTTGTCTGGGGTACTGTCAGGGTTGGGCATCCTACTCCTATTCTCGGGCTCGTTTATCCCGTTTTCGGCGTCCTCGGTGAGGTTGAACGACAGTCTCAGATCTATCGGGGAGTTCTCGGAGTCGGCAACCGACGTGACCTGAACGAGAAGTACACCCGAGTCACCCGATGCCACGTCGGTGAGGTTCACGACGGGGTTTTCGAGGACGAAGCCGGTTCCGTCGACGTACACGTTCGTGGTGTTGTTCGGAAATGAGTCTTCGTCCTCGGTGGGCTCGATCCCCTCACCGTTGTAGGTCTCCCCCCAGTCGACCCTCACGAGGTCGTTTTCCTCGGTGTTATCTAGTCCTACTGCCCTTCCGGTGAGGTAATGGTATCCGACGGCTCCAACCGAAACGGAGGCTATGCCAGCCAGAACTCTGCGTCTCGTTATATCTGGTTTCATGTTTGCAGTGTGTGTCTGTGTTCGTGGTGTGACTTGACGTGTGAACAGTCTGAGACGTGGGAGGCTACGAGCCGTCGTTCGCGCTGCACTGTTCGGAGTAGAAGCCGACGTCGAATCTCACCGAGTCGGTCTGTATCTCGTCACCGTAGTCTTCGGGTATCCACCACGCCAAAGCTACGCAGTTGGTCTCGTCGCTCGCGAAACAGTCTCTGTTAGGGTCGTCGCCCTCGTTAGGTGAGAACTCGCCGTCAGTCTCGACGACCTCGTCGTAGGAGGTAGAAAGGTCACCGTCGAGGGGTATGCCGTCAGCCTGGCTCAGAAGAGACAGTGTCTGGGATAGGCTTCCCTCGAATATGAGTTCGTCCTCTCCGACGTCCTGGATGTTGTCACAGTCGGTGTTGTACCAGACGGCAGTCTGAACCGCGTCGGCGAGCTCTCCCGGGTTCTCATCCTCGGAGTCGGTGTACCCCGACTCGTCGGGATCGTTTCTCTCGGGCTCTGTCATGCCGTTCTCCGACTCGTCTACGAGCTCTCCTGTCATCCAGACGTATGAGTCGTCCTCACAGACGTGGAAGCTGAGTGTGAGCTCTCCGAAGTCTCCCGGCTTGACGTCTTCGACTGCGACTACAGGCTTCGGCTCGCCGTCCTCGACCGTGTCGGTGTTGTGTGTACGGAGAGCACCTTCGGGGGTCGGATCGAGGTCTTCAGGCGTGTCGGCACCGTGGATACACGGGTCGTACTCGAAGCCCTCACCACCCTGTATACCGTCGTCGTCGGGGTCGGGGAAAGCCTCCAAGGCTGTCGCGTTCATAAACTCGGTGAGACTTGTGTCGTCGACTGCGACGGCTGGACTCCCGGGATACGGCAGACCCACCTCGTTTTCGTCGACCTCCTCCGGCGACTCGACGGTACGGACGCCGTCTATCTCCGCCTCGTCGCCGAGCATGTCGGCGTAATGCTCCTGCCAGTCTACCTTGAGATGCTCCGACCCTGCTGTTACAGTGTTGTTCGGCAGGTCCTCGCGGTCGCTGAGGAAGGTAGTCGTCCCGACACCCGCGCTCGCCGAGGCTACGCCGACGGTTCCGAGACCCGCGAGTATCTTCCGACGTGAGAGCTTGATCTTAGATCTGTCTCTGTGAGTCATATTAGATTATAGATTTAAAACCCACCCGCGGCGGTGAGCCTACGAGTGGGTCGTAGCTAGTCTACTGGACAGTATCGTTGGTGGTATTGGTGGTATTATCCGGCTGAGGCACGTTGCCCGCACTACCCGGAATCTCCATTCCGGTGCCGTCGTTGTGTCTGCACTGTTCAGTGTAGACACCTATGTCGAACTGAACCGAGTCAGTCTGTATCTCGTTACCGTGGTCGATGGGCACCCACCACGCGAGCCCAACCGCGTTCGTGGTTCCGTCGATGAAACACTCACGCTCTTCGAGGTTGCCGACGTTGGGCATCTGTGCGTCCTCCTCCGGGGTCGGAACGATCTCCTCGTACGGGGTTATACGGTCTCCGTCGAGGGGTATGCCGGGTGGATTCTGTTCCTCTCCGTTGGGGTCGTTGCCGTTGGTGTCGAGACCCTGAAGCAGGTTGAGAAGCTGCCTGAGTGAGCCCTCCCAGAAACACTCCTCACCGCCTATTATCTGGGATATCTGGTTGAATATCTGTTCGAGCTCTCCGACGTCTCCTATGTAGGCTTGGGACGGGTCACTAGCCATCTCTATAAGACGGTCAGCCACCGCACTTCCGGGATCGATTCCGAAGCCGACAGTGTACATGTCTATGCCGTCTTCCTTGGCTGTAGTAGCTTCCTGTGTCGGGTCGTACTGGTCGTCTACTTCTGCCTCTGATCCCACGGGGTCGTCGCTTCGGTTTGCGGAGCCGTCTGTCAGGAAGACCATTATCTTCTTGGCTTCGTCACGGTCGTTGCCGCTCGCGACAACGTCCGCCGACATGTCCTTGTTGAGAAGCTCCTCGTGTCCCCCGTGGACACCACCCTCCATGTTGGTCTGACCGCCGGGAGTGAGGCTGTCTATCGAGTTCTCGATAGCGGTCGCGTCGGTAGAGAGGGACTGGTCTAGACTCTCTTCGTCCGAGAACGAGACGAGTCCGACCTGCCTAGCGTCGGGTCCGAGTTCAAGGGCATCGACGAGACTCTTAGCCGCCGTCTTGAGCTCGTCCATCTTGTCGCCCTCCATCGAGCCGGATCTGTCAGTGACGAGGAGTACGTCGACCGGCTCAGTGATACCGCCGGGCTCGAACATATTGTCGCCGTCCTCGTCGTACCACATACACGTCTGTACCTCGTCGAGGAGTTCAACGACTCCCTCTTCCTCGTCGGTGTCCTTTCTCTCGGGCTCCATGAGTCCGTTTTCGAGAGCCTCGTCGAGGTTACCGGTCAGCCAGATATGACCTGGGTTGTCACACAGATGGAAGCTGAGTGTGAGCTCTCCGAAGTCTCCCGGCTTGACGTCTTCGAGGTTTATGACCGGTTTTATCTCCGTCACACCGTCGTCGTTTTCGGTGACCGTGTCTTCGTTGAGTGTACGCAGACCCGATCCGACCCCATCGCCACGCGGGTCGAGATCCTGGGGGGTCTGTGCGTAGTCGGTACACGCCTCAAGCTCAGTGTTGAGTTCCTGTATGCCGTCGTCGTCGAGGTCAGGGTATGCCTCTATCGACGTGTTGTCCATGAACGTCTCGACCGACGACTTTCCGTTCCCTAGCTCGTCGTCGTGTCTTATCCAGATTCGCGGGTCAGATTCCTCACTGAACTGCTTTGTAGGATCGCTATAAGGCGTAGGATTTCATGATTTGACAGTTTTGTCGATGTTGTAGATAGCAGATTTTAGGATCATTTCTCTGAACTCACGGTTCCAGAGGCGCGCACGCACGGCTGTGCCGAGCGTGCGCTTGATGGTTGAGAAGACAGTTTCACACATCCAGCGTTGATTGTAATCTTCATCTTTCATCCTAGCGTTGTGAGCCTTGTCTAGGTGTGTAAATTCACGATGCTTAATCAAGGGACGGACTCCGCTTTCGCGGAGGTCGTCCCGTAGCTTCTGCCAGTCATAACCTTTGTCTCCAGCGACGGAGAGCAGGTCATCAGCGTTCCGCTTAATGACCTGCTCTCCTATCTTAGTATCATGTTTCTTGGTTGTGGTACAGTGAATGTCCAAGACAGAAAGTGTGTCAGTATCAACTAGAGCCGTTACTTTAAGCGAGCGAACACTGTAGTTCGCTCGCTGGCAGTAGTGTTTACTAGCTCTATCTCGATCGAATCCAGTGCTGTCAACAGCGACGTTTCTTTCGTCCTTAGACTCCGAAGATAGACGAAGAAAGAGCCTCATTGCTTTGATGTTTATCTTATCGAACCAGTCACAGAACGTAGTGAAGTGAGGGAGATCGGTCACGGAGAGACCGACCTCCTCACGTATTCTCGGCATTTCTATCAAGAGATCTAGCGTTACTCTATAGGAGTCCTCTAGGTGAAGCCGTAATGAATGAAGTGCTATCATCGCCCACTCTGCGAACCCGCCTCCGCCTTCCGGCGGGGCGGGTTCGTTCGGATTATCAACAGCGTTTTTAGCTAGCTTTACGCATCTTTCCGTGAAGCGACGGAGATTACTATCTACAATCATCATCAGCAATCTCTCGTCGCTTCTACCTATACTAAAATAGACCGATTCTAGCGCTGTCTAGCGATCCTACAGGGCACACTGAACGGGAATCCCATGTAGCTACTGGGATCCTCCGGCTCTGTCATCGTGTAGTTTATCTCACCCTGTACGGTTTCCCCGGTACCCTCCTCCTCGTACATGTATGTTACTTCGTCGTCGCTCCAGTCGGAGTAATGCTCTTCCCAGTCGAGTACCAGGTCAAGCGAACCCGCGACTAGATTGTTGTTCGGCAAGTCCTCGCGGTCACTGAAGTACGCCGAGGTTCCGTATCCCGCGCCTAGCGATGCCACACCGATCGTGCCGAGACCCGCCAGCACCTTGCGGCGGGAGATCTCGAATTTGTCGTCGTCTGTCATTCTTTCACTCACCTGTTCAGCCTGTGCCGCCTCTGACACGGCTGAACTCGGTCTTCACTATGAGAACATACCATCTTATTTAATAGCCAGATGTGAGGAATATTAACCTAATTAGGACGCTCAAATACGTGAATACTGAGACGGGACATGGATAAAGCCCGACTTAACCCCGAGAAGGCGTAAGGACGGTGCTGTCGGAGACGTATCCTTCACGAAACACGGAGTTTCAGTTTTATCAACGAGTCGGGGGGTCTGTATTGGTACGTATACTCAGTTAATCCGGGCTTTGTGTTTCTACTGCCGAGGATTAATTGGACAATGTTAGTTTTAACGTGTAATTAACTAAATCCTTAAAGCGATATCTTGTCTACCGTGTCACTTACACAGCTGATACGGAAGGGGAACGGAGAACGCAACGGCGGGCTCGGGAAACAAGAGATACACGACATACTCAGAAACGAGAGAAGACGGAGGGTTATACAGTGTCTACAGAAGGGAATGGGCGAGATGTCTCTGAGGGAGCTCGCCGAGGATATAGCGTCCGCAGAGACGGGTGAGTCACCTCCGCCGCGTAACATACGTAAGAGTGTATACAACGCGCTCCACCAGGTACATCTTCCCAAGCTTGAGGATCAGGGAATAGTCGATTACGACAAGAACAAGAAGAAGGTCTCGATGCGGCGTAACGCAGTGCGCGAGGTGAGTCCCTACATGGATCTCGTCACCAAGTACGGTGTGACGTGGTCCGACTACTACCGCGGTCTCGGGACGTTTTCACTCGTGTCGATACTCGCCTCGGAGCTACACGCTCCCGTTTTGGGAGGGGTCGACGTGGTTCTGTTGACGAGTCTCTTCCTCGGTCTCATAGCCGTGTCGACGGCGTACCAGATGTGGTCACGCAGATGGCTGTACCTCCAGAGCCTGCGCGGTCTACTCGACTGAGGTGAGAGAATGAGAAAAGAGATGGAGATAACCAGACGGAAGCTTCTCGGCGGCATCATGGGCATCGGAGCGGCGGGCGCAGTAGGCGGCGGTGGGGTGCGGTCTCTCCTGAACAGCCGCGACGACCTTCCGGCGAACGTCGTCGGCGCAGGGTCACTAGACATGGAGGTCTGTTGGCAGGACACGAACGACGACTGTGACCCCGTGAGTGACTTCGCCGAGATAGACATCGGGGGTCTCCAGGAGATAGGGGACGGAGGCTCGGCTACCGTGAGATGCCGTCTTCCGGAGTCCGAGGGAGACGGAGTGGAGAACAACCCTTCGTGGATCTGGCTCCGTACGAACTGTCCTACTGACGCGTGTGGGATAGAGAGGAAAGTCAGCCTGACAGTCTGGTACGACGAAGGCTGTGACTCGGGTATAGACTCGGAGGAAAATATCATAAGACAGGGAAGGATGTGTGACGTACTCAAAGACCTCCACTCGGGTACGCTTCTCGACGCCGAGCCCTTCGAGAAGGACGGGGACAACAACACCCCACAGCCGCTCGAACCCGGCTCCGACTCGGAGTCAGGGTCGGGAGACCTCTGTATAGGTGTGAGATGGGAGGTCACCGACGAGATCTGTACTAAGGATGAGGCAGGTCTGAGTCTCGAGTTCAAGGCTCAACAGACGCGCCACAGCCCCGATCCCGTGAGCCCGTGGAAGGACGCCGTCTGTGAGGTCGACTGTGACTCCGACTGCGTGGACTGTCTCGATCTCAAGTCTCTGAGCTTCGTGGCTTTCTGTTCTTCTGAGGAGATTAGAGCCGACGACGTGTCGATGGAGGTAGTCGCGAGGAACTACAGCTTCGAGCCGGTCTCAGTCTACTGGGAGTCAGACGTCGAGGTAGGCTGTGTGGTCACCAAGTCGGGGAGACAGATCCAAAGCTCGTGTGACGCGGGTACGTCGGGGACAGTCTCCTCGGGCTCAGACTCGGGCGAGACCCGAACTACATCTACGAGTATCAGCCCTAGCTCTCCGTGTCGAGGGGAGAGGAAGGAGACCGACTGGGTGAAGTACGACTTCGACGACAGTACGTGGGAGACGTCTCCCGAAGGAGGTAATAACCAGAAATGACAAGAAACAGAGTCAAGCTTTCCGGAAACAAGAAAAGAGCGGCGAACATACTCGGCGTACTTCTGCTGATAGGGCTTCTCGCGCCCTTCGTAACGTATGCGGTTCCACAGATAGTCGGCGCAGACGAGAGCTACGTCGTTCTCTCGGGGAGCATGTCTCCCGAGATAATGCCGGGTGACGTCGTGATAGTGAACGACGTCGATCCATCGAAGCCGGAGAGGAATAAGAATACGACGACCGTCTACCTGATAGGCGACGACGCCTCGTATGATCCCGACCCCGAGTCACACAGATACAGATGGAGCCAGACAGAGGGCACCCAGGTGAGTATCACTCACGCGAACGAGAGCACAGCCGAGTTCAGAGCTCCGACGGTCGAGTCGCCCGAGAGACTCAGTTTCGAACTCAGGATCACAGACGACGAGAACAGAAGCTCGACTGACAGCCTGAGTGTCACGGTTAAGCCCGAGTCCGACCGAGGTAACGTCTCGAATCCGGATAGTAAGAGTACCAGTTAAGTCTTCTTTTACGAAGTATGGGACGTTGTTAACCGGACAATAACTAATGTACTGGGGGTGGCTGTTTGTCTTATGATATTTGAGAAATACCACTACGTATGCCATGACTGTTCGTTCGAAGGAGTCACACCCGAGCGTTCGGAAGCCGAGGACTGTGTCGAGGAGCACAGGGAGATAGGACACGAAGCCGAGTTCGACAAGGTGTTCTCGAAGTAGAGCCTACGTTATTTTCTCACAGCCGGGAGGCTGATCTCGACTGTGTTGCCACGTAGGTCGCCTTCTTCGAACCCGAAGCTGAGCTCTCCTCCCGACTTCTTGACTATCCAGTTGACGAGCCAGAGCCCGAGACCGCTTCCGTGGTAGAGTGGATCGATTTCTTTCTCACCCATGAGGACTCCGACCTCCTCCTCTGGTATACGTGGTCCGTTGTCGGCTACTCCGAGTACGACAGAGTCGGCGTGTCTCTCGACGTATACTTCGACCTCGGGTCTGTCAGTGTCGTTATGTAAGACGGCGTTCTCTACGAGCTCTCTGACGGCTCTGCCTATCTGAGGTATGGGAAAGACGGCTGCGGGTTCTCGGGTGAGTCTCGTACTTATCTCGGCGTCGTGGTACTTCTCCGAGAGGCTCTGGGTCACAGTCTCGGCGACCTCGACGAGGTTAGCCCTCTCACGGCTCTTCTCCTCCATTATGACCTCGACTATCTCGCGCTCCTTGTCGGTCGTACTCAGGAGTTTCTCGGCGGCTTCTCTTATCTGCTCAGCCTTTCTCCTGTCGTCCTCCGGGAGACTCTCGGAGAGAGAGTCGGCATACCCCATTATGACGTTCATCTTGTTGTGCATGTTGTGACGCAGGACACGGTCGAGTACGTCGAAACGTCTCGTGCTGTCCCTGAGTGACTCCCTCGTCTCTATCTCGTAGATCCCTATAGAGATCGAGTCGGCGAGCTCCCTGATGAGGCTGGTCTCTTCCTCGGAGAGTGAACTCGCCACAAACGGGAGATGTACTGTGATGATGCCGTAGACGTGACCCTTGTGTTCGACTGACAGCGCGAGGGCTCCGTGGCTCTCGACCTCGGCGTCTGGCTCGTGCTGAGCCTCGGGAGGCTGTGTCACGTCTTCTATGACATAGACACCGTCTTCCTCCTCTAACACAGTCCCGACGTACTCGTCTGTGTATATCTCGTCCCAGTCCATCTCAGAGCCTTCCTCCCATCTTCCGTATATCTCGTCGACACGCCGTGTCTCGTCCAAGACTGCTACAGACGTACAGCCGTAGGTCGATCTCTCCGAAACCGTCTCGACAACCGACTCGATGAGATCCTGCGTGTCGTCGGCTCGTATGATGATATCGTTGGCAGTTCTGAGTAGGTCGATATACCTCTTCTTCCTCTCCCTCCGGGATATATCACGGGATATGCTCAGAACCGCGTCCTCACCGAAGTAGGATATGAGGCTTGAGTTGACCTCGACGGGTATCTCCTTTCCGTCCTTTGTGACGTGTACGGTCTCGAAGAGAAGACTCCCCTCATCGAGTAGCCTCTGTATATTTTCCCCGACCGCCTCGGCTTCCTCGGGCTGGTTTATCTCCCCGGGAGACATCTCCAAGAGTTCCTCCTCGGAGTAGCCGAGACGTTCGACTGCTGTCCGGTTTACTTCGAGCATATCACCCTCTATGCTGTGGACGAAGACTGCGTCGTCTATGGTGTCGATGAGGTTCTGAAGCTCGTGTTCCCTCTGTCTGACCTCCTCCTCCTGTCGTATGCTGTGGAGAGCGAATCCGAGGTCGCCCGAGACCTCTTCGAGTAGATCTATAGTCGTCTCCTCGGGGGGCGAGTCAGGCGGAAAATGGACTGTGAGAACCCCGAAGGTTTCGTCGTTATGTCTCAGCGAGAGACCGACTCCCGCGTGGCTCTCGACACCGGCGTCGTCGGGGTGGTGTCTGTAGGGCGGCTGTGTCACGTCGTCTACGACGACTGTGTCCTCCTCGAATACCTCGCGTACGTACTCAGGGGTGTGGAAGCCGTCTATCTCGTCGTCGGAGAGGTCACAGCCCTCACCGTAGTAGTAACTGAGCTCTGGGTCTGGGTCAGCCTCTCTGAGTCCTACGAAAGCCGATGTGAAGACACGGCTCTCCGAGAGTATCCCGGCTACTGCCGAGACGAGTTCATGTCTGTCCTTTCTCCTGATGATACTCTCGTTGACGTCAAGTATGACAGAGAGAATCTCCCTCTTCTCGTAGAGCTCGGTGACATCTATCCCGGAGCTCAGCGAGCCTTTGACCTCGCCGTCATCGTCCCTTACGACAGTGTTCCTCCACCGTATCATCCTCTCTTCGCCGTCAGCTGTCACGACCGGGTTGGTGTACTTCGACGGGAGCTCGCCGTCGCTTATGAGACTCTCGAACTCCTCGGCGGTCTCCTCTGACTCGTCGTCGGGGACGAATCTCTCGAACCAGTCCTCGCCTATGACGTCATCGACATCACAGCCGAGTAGTTCACAGCCGGCTCTGTTTATCTCTCTTACTTTGTGGTCTAAGTTGAGTCCGACGACTATAGCCTCGGAGACATCGAGGTACTTCTGAAGCTTCGTCTTCTCCGTCTCAAGCCTCTGACTCAGACTCCTGTACTCGTCCCGAGCCTTCTCTATTTCGAGCGACTGACCCCTGAGTCTGAGTAGGCTGTCGAGACGCATACGGAACTCGTGTTTACGCAGAGGAACATTTATTATGTCGTCTATGTTCCCCCAGAGAAGCCCGTCGGCGTACTCAATCCGTTCACCTTCGAGAATCCCTTTACGTCTCTCCTCGACTATGAGAAGGTACGGGAGTATGACGGGCTTCTTCTCCTCCTTTAGGTCTACTAGCCAGTCGCCGTGTCTCTCGAACGAACCGACGTCGAGTACACACAGGTCGAACTCGGCGTCTCGGCTCCTGACCTCTTCTACCTCAGCCGAACAGACGTCGTGGTCTGTCTCTGTCTCTATCCAGTCTTCGAGTAACCGTCTGTTTTTCTGGTTCGAGAGTAACGCGAGTACCGAGTAGCTCTTTTCCATCTTGGGTCACTGCCGCGTATCGCCGTCACCGCCGTGAGGACTGTTGAGGAGATCGAGCTCGTCGTGGGACACGAACTCGGGTGTTCCCGTGAGAATTCCTCTGAGTCCCGTGAGAGGCTCGCCGACCTTTATGCCGTACTCGGTTATCATGAACTCACGGAGTGTCCTCTCGAAGCTCCCCGCGCGTTTCTTGAGGACTCCTATAGACTTCCTCATCTCGCCCCTCATCTCGAGATACCTGAGGAAGACGATGTTGTCGGCTATGTAGCTCACGTGTTCGGCGGTAGCCTTGAAGTCGCCGGTGACGTCTTTGACCTCGCTTATGAGGAAGGTCGTGACATCCCTGTTAGAGAGGAACCTCCCGAGTGTGTGTATCTCGTCGACTAGACCCGTGCGTTTGTTACTCCTCGTCATCATCCTCTTGTAACCCGTTACGCCGTCGATCATCACGAACTCGGCACCGTCCTCGACGTCTGTCTTGACCAGGTTAGCGAACTCGTCGGGTGTAGTCTCCATAGCCTCTATCTCCCTGAGTTTGAGGTTACCGTTTTCGACCATCTCACGCACGGGCATGTTTATCGCCTCAGCCCTGTGTAGGAACGACGCCCTCCTCTCCTCGAACATGTATATCACGGCTTTCTCTCCCCTTCCCGCCGCCTCCTTCATGAACTGGGCACCCGAGGTCGTCTTTCCGACACCACTAGGTCCCGAGATTATCGTAACAGTCCCCTTCTCGATTCCTCCGCCGAGGAGTGTATCAACCTCGGGGACTCCCGACGATACCTTCTCTCCCGTGAGACTGTCACGTGTCTCGGAGATGAGGTCGAGACGGGGAAAGACTGTCATGCCGTCGTCGTCTATCCTCATCGAGTGGCTACCGCTCCGGAAGTTAGAACCCCTGTACTTCGTCACCTCGACTGTCCTTCCCTCGTCGGAGTATCCGAGACTTATTATGGCGTCACTCAGGTACTGGAGGTCGTCGTCGGGTCTCTGCTGGGTCTTCTGTGACGTGAACAGAACAGTCGAGTCTATCTGCTTTAGGTATCCGAAGAAAGACAGGACGAGCTTGTTGAACTGGTAGGTGTCCTGTGAGAGGTAACGGAACTGTGTCAGGGGATCTATAACGACCCTGTCGGGGTTCCTCTCCTCAAGCTCGTCTATTATCCTCTGAGTGTAATCGCCCGTCTCGACCTCACCCGGACTGAATATGCTGTACTGTTCCTCCCCGAACTCGTCCTGTGACGGACTGAGGTCGAGTATGGTCACGTTGCCGAGGTCGAATCCGAACTTCTCGGCGTCCTCACGTAGAGCCTCCTCCGACTGACTCAGATTGACGAACAGAGAAGAAGAGTCGGGGTTCGCAGTCAGAAAGCTCATGCAGACAAGTGTCTTTCCGGTTCCGGGTACACCCCTTCACCATGTAGCTTCTGTTGGGTATGAGCCCCGAGTCGAGGACTTCGTCAAGACCCTCAATCCCAGTCGAGATTCTTTCGGACATGGGTAACGTATCCGTCGTTAACGTATATTCGGTACTTCCCAATCGGTAATTGAGAGTAGAAGCTAAAGCGTTACTCTG
>JAXIOF010000019.1 GCA_034190545.1 Candidatus Afararchaeum irisae
ACTCGATCGAATCGAAGTTCCAGATGTCTTCACGTACTTATGTCCATGAGTATGAATATGTCCGGATTTGACTCCTTAGCCAGAAGACAGATCGCGAGATTAGTCTCTGGATTAGAGGTCAGAGCCGCAATTGCGTCCGCATTTTGTAGATCTGCTTGTTCGAGAATAGACGGATAGGTTGCATCCCCGCTGATAACGGTCGCAATCTGTTCAGCTCCTAACTCCTCGCTCCTTTCGGGGTTCCGCTCTATGAGTACGACAGTGTGACCCCGGTCGTTCAGGACAGTTGCGGTCTCAGTGCCTACTTGACCGCCACCTGCTACGATAATACGTTTATTCGTAGACATGTCGGAGTTGTTACTACACGATGACCGTATAAATAGTTCATCTCTCATACACGACTCCGCCTCTCTATATCTAAACCTCTGCGAGATCCAGAAGCCGACGAGTGTCGTCGTGGAGGTCTTCGAGTTCGTCTATCTCGTCGGGACTGAACCACTCGACGGTTCCGACGTCCGAGCCCGGTGTCGCGTCGGGGCTCGTCTCCTTCTTCGTCGCCTTGAAGTCGATGTAGACGACGTGTCTCTCCTCGTCGTCTAAGACGCGTGAGAAAGCCGGTATATGGTTTTGAATCTCGATCTCCAGGTTCGTCTCCTCACGCACCTCTCTCCTCGCTCCGTCTTCGAGACTCTCTCCGGCTTCGAGACCGCCCCCGGGACAGATCCATTCGCCCGACCAGAAGCCGTCCTTCTCGGAGACGTGCTTGACGAGTAGAACCTCGCCGTCGGGGTTTCTGACCACGGCACCCACAGCGACCCAGGTCTCCATCTCTGTCTCGTAGCTTTAGTCGACCTCTATCTCTTCTGCGACCGTTTCGAGCGACTCTATCCCCTGTACTTCGTCCTCAAGCAGGGGCACGTACTGTATTTCGAGGTCGCGGAACATCTCGTTCGCCTTGTCTATGTTCGACTCCTGTACCTCCCACCTCGACCTGCAGAAGTCACAGTCGTCGTTTATGTTCTCCATCACCTTGTTTATGACGACGGTTCTGACCGGAATCTCGAACCTCGAAAGACGTTCTATGAGTCTCTGTGTTTCGAGAACTGCCATCTTCTCGGGTATCATCACGACACGGAAGTCGGTTCTCCCGGGGTCACGTAACATCGAACGTACGCGTTCTATCCTGTCCTTTAGCTCGTCTAACTCGCCGAAGTCGGCTGTCTCAGGCTCGTCGTCGCCACCGAACATCCCCTTTACCGAGTCCATGAAGCCCTGGAACTGTGACCTGACCTTCATGACCTTGCCGACCATCGAGTCCATTATCTCGGGAAGCTTGAGGAGACGCAGTGTGTGTCCCGTCGGCGCGGTGTCGAAGACTATCCTGTCCCATCTCTCGGAGTCCATGTACTCCATAAACTTGTCCATCGCCGCCGCTTCGTCACTTCCGGGACCCATCATCTCCTCGCCTCCGAGGAGGTCTCCGAGACCATCCATGCCTCCCATACCTCCTAAGCCGCCGAGACCTCCTCCCATGCCTGCGCCCGCACCCGCGCCTTCTCCGGCTTCTGTGCCGGCACCCATGCCTTCCTCCCAGTCCTCGCCCTCACGTCCCTCGTCGGGTAGCATACCACCTTCGATCTTGTCACGGTACTCACTCATCGCCTCCTCGGGATCTATCTCGACAGCCCAGAGGTTGTCGAGTATCTCCTCGGGTCGGCTCGGAACCTCGGTGTCGAAGACGTCCGAGAGCGAGTGGGCGGGGTCTGTGCTCACGACGAGTGTCCTCTCGCCCTGTCTCGCTAGCTTGAGTGCCGTCGCCGCGGCGCACGTCGTCTTTCCTACGCCGCCTTTTCCTCCGTAGAGTATAAACTCTGCCATGGCGCGAGTTAGACGTGAGGAGTCAAGAATCTGTTTCTTCTCTCGTGGTAGCGTCGGATACTACGGACTCAGAGTCAGACCTCTGAGGTTGCCCCACTCAGCCGACGACTCTAAGTACTCTATCAGCGACGAGGGTCCGAGTTCGAGCACGTGTACTCCGAGTCTGTCGGCGGCGGATTCGAGGTACTCGTCGGTTTCGAGTGTCACTAGACAGTCGTGTACCTCTCTCTCGGGTGCTATGTCGGATATCCTCCCATGCTCGTAGGCGAGCTTTCCAACTGCGGTCTCGACATCGGTATCGTCCCCCACAGCCGTCTCGACGATCAGGAGACAGCCGTGTTCGGACTCCTCGTGTGACTCCGACTTGAGGAGGAGACTCACAGAGTTGTCTATCCCCCCGATACCGAGGTGTTTCCAGTCGGTGTCACCGCAGTCACCTTCGAGACCCGATCCGAGGACGACGTTGGGGTATCTCCTCAGGAGGTTCCTGACCTCCTCGTCGTTGAGTATGTGAGACTCGAGGCTCGTGAACCTCTCGACGAGACGGGAGAGAGAGACTGTGCTGATCTCGATTCCGGACTCCCTTACCTTCCCGAGGAGATCCTCGAATCCCCTGTGGGTCAGACTCGTATTGTCTGTTTCAAGGTAGGCTCCCGATGTGTTGGACCAGATCTTGTAGGTCTCGACTGCCTCTTCAAGGGTCACCCTCTCGTGGTCGGGGCTACTCACCGGACTACTCAGATGTTTCTGAGACGAACGAGATCTACTCATCACTCTTTTGGATAACGGGCAGACTTAAAATCCTTCTGGGGGCAACAAAGAAGAACGAACAGAAAAGTCAGGTTAAGTTACTTGGCGTGGTCGGCTTTACATCATGCCGCCCATTCCGCCGCCCATGCCGCCCATTCCGCCGGCTCCGCCGCCGGCTCCTCCGGGCATCTCCTCGTCTCCGCCGCTGGCTTCTCCGCCCGAGATTACGTCGTCGATGCGGAGTATCATGACGGCGGCTTCTGTCGCGGATTCGAGAGCCTGTGTCTTGACACGTAGTGGCTCTACGACTCCTTCTTCCTCCATGTCAGCGATGTCGCCTGTGTAGGCATCAAGACCCGAGCTGAAGTTGCCCGCGTCGTGCTCACTGCGGAGGTCGACTATCGAGTCTATGGGGTCAAGACCCGCGTTCTCGGCGAGCGTGTGGGGTATGACTTCGAGTGCGTCGGCGAATGCCTCGACTGCGAGCTGTTCCCTTCCACCGACCGAGTCGGCGTAGTCACGCAGCTCCATAGCGAGCTCGACCTCGGGCGCGCCTCCTCCGGGGACGACCTTACCTTCCTCGACCGTGACACGTACGACTCCGAGGCTGTCGTCGACTGCGCGCTCGACCTCGTCGACTACGTGCTCTGTTCCTCCGCGGAGTATCATCGAGACACTCTTGGGGTTCTCGCATTCCTCGACGAAGATCATGTCGTCGCCGCCTATGTTGCGCTCCTCGACCTTTCCGGCGTTTCCGAGGTCGTCTTCCTCTATCTCGTTGACGTTCGAGACGACCGTCGCGCCCGTCGAACGTGCGAGCTTGTCCATGTCGCTCGACTTCGCACGGCGGACTGCGAGTATGCCCTCCTTCGCGAGGTAGTGCTGCGCCATGTCGTCGATGCCCTTCTGACAGAAGACGACGTTCGCGCCCGTCTCCTTGATGTTGTCGACCATCTCTCTGAGCATCTTCTCCTCCTCGTCGAGGAAGCTCTGGAGCTGGTCGGGGCTCTGGACGTTTATCTCTGTGTCGACCTCTGTCTCCTGTACCTCTATCGCGGAGTCGACGAGGGCTATCTTCGCGTCCTCGACCTTGCCCGGCATGTTCGAGTGGACGCGGCTCTTGTCGACTATCATACCCTCGACGAGCTCGGAGTCCTCGGTTCCTCCGCCGACTACGGTCTCTATCTTGATGTTGTCGAGGTCTATGACACCGTCGTCCTCGACAGCCTGTACTGCGTCGACGACGAGCTGTCCAAGTGTGTCCTTCGCTGTCTCGGCACCCTTGCCCGTCATCGCAGTCTGGGCTATCTTGAGGAGTGTCTCTGTGTCGTCGGGGGTTACGTCGGTCGCCTTCTCGGAGAGGATCTCACGACCCTTAGAGACTGCGTCCCTGTATCCCGCTGCTATCGTCGTGGGATGTACGTCCTGGTCGAGGAGATCCTCAGCCTGCTTGAGGAGCTCTCCGGTGATGACGACCGCGGACGTGGTTCCGTCGCCCGTCTCGTCCTCCTGTGTGTTGGCGACCTCGACGATCATCTTCGCCGCGGGATGTTCGATGTCCATCTCGTCAAGAATAGTCACACCGTCGTTCGTAATCACGACGTCGCCGAGGTTGTCGACGAGCATCTTGTCCATTCCCTTCGGACCTAACGTCGTACGTACCGACTCGGCTACCGCCTTGCCTGCGCTGATATTCGAGCTCTGTGCGTCCTTACCCTGTGTTCTCTCGGACTCCTCGCTCAGAACGAGGACTGGCTGGTTTCCCATCGACATGTTCAGATTCACGTTTGTTTGTAGTTCTATAAAAAACTTTCTCTACACAGTCTCTGACCGACTTGAGTTAGACTTAAACCTCTCGAAGAACACTGTAAGGCGATGGGGAACTTCGAGACACACATGAGATGGGGAGTCGGGTCTTACATCTTCTTATGTGTATGTATAACAGGGATAGCAGTCTACAGAGGCACACAGATACCGTTTACGGGACTCGGAGCGGCTTTTCCTCTGACCCTCGCAGGTGCGGGATTTCCCGACATTGACCACCACTCGTCGAAGCCACACAGGTATCTAAAGAAAGCTGTCTTCGTGGTCTCGACGGCTCTCACAGCCTACGTCTTCTTCTCGGAGGGCAGGAGACTCAGGTTCGCGTTCGGAGACGTGCCACAAGAGGTCTTTACAGCCGGAGTCGGAGCCGTCTCGTCCCTCTTCGTAGGAACAGTAGCCTCGTACTCGGTGAGCTTCTTCCGACCCAGACACAGGGGTGTCACACACACCCTCTCAGCCGGACTCACAGTCAGTCTCGTTGTCGGAGCCGGAGTCTGGAGGCTGACCACGGAGGCTCTAGTCGGACTCGACCCGGCTCTCCTCGCGGGAGTCACATCCCTGGGATTCGCCTTCGGCTTCGGAAGCCATCTCCAGTGTGACGGCATGCTCCTAAGCCGCCTGCCGTCGTGCTAACTGTCAGCCGTCTTATAGATAACCCTTTTGTACCAACAGTCCGGATTACGACTTAGATGCTCCTGATCATCTGTGTTGACAGGGACGACGACATAGGCAGGAAGACGGGGATCGAGACGCCTGTCATCGGACGCGACCAGATCGAGGAGGTCGCACTTGAGTTCGGAACTGCCGACCCCGAGGACTCCGACCTCAACGCTCTCTTCGAGGCTATGCGTATCTACGACAACGAGGAGGGCGAGGCTGAGATAGTCGTCGTCACGGGAAGCGGCGAGTCACGTGTCGACTCAGACAGGGCGGTCGCCCAGCAGATAGACGAGGTTCTGGAGCACATAGACGCAGACTCCGCCGTCGTAGTCACAGACGGAGCCGAGGACGAGACTATAATTCCTCTTATTCAGTCGAGGCTCAAGATAGACGGTGTCAGCAGAACTATAGTCCGTCAGGCTCAGAACCTCGAAAACGCCTACTACATAACTAAACAGCTTCTCCGCGACCCCGAGACCCGGGGTACTATACTCGTCCCTATAGGTCTCCTTCTGATGATCTATCCCCTCAACCTCATAGCCGGAAGCCTCGGATACCCCGGTGTAGCCGTAGGTGTCACGAGCGGTCTCCTCGGTGTTTATCTTCTCATAAGAGGAGTAGGTCTCGACGACAAGGCGGAAGTTCTGTCCGAGAGGGTTCAGAGGGGAATATACAGCGGAAAGGTCAGCCTCATAACCTATCTCGTCGCGGGAGGTCTCCTCCTCATAGGGGTAGCGAGTGGCTTCAGTTCGGTCGAGTCCTACACGTCTTCTAGCTCGGAGGTCGTCGAGGGTCTTCTCCCGACCGTGATGGTGTTCATACGTGGATCGATACTCTGGCTCACCTTTAGCGGAATAGTGTCGAGCGTCGGAAGGATACTCGACGAGTACATAGAGAGCGACGAGTTCCCGTGGAGGTTCATGAACGCGCCCTTCTACATAGTCAGCATAGCACTCGTACTACGTGGAATAAGCGAGTTCCTCCTAGGAAACGTCTCGACAGTCTACTTAGTCGTCCTGTTCGTAGTCTCGATAGGAATAGGAACTACGAGCACAGTCCTCTTCGGCGGAATATCGTCGTCGGAGAAAGGCGTAGGCGACGAGGTAATTGAGATAGACTGACTACTTACTACTCAGGATCGACTTCCTCGACCTCTCCTCCCGACTCCTTCCAGTTGGAGAATCCGCCGTCGAGATGGGCTACGTCGTCGAATCCCATCTCCTGAAGCTTGTCGGTCGAGAGAGCCGACCTTCCGCCCTTGTTGCAGAAGAGGACTGTGCGTCTGTCCGGGTCGAAGAACTCCTTGTAGTACTCGGTCTCGGGATCCGCCCAGAACTCCAACATCCCCCTCGGCACGTTCTTCGATCCGGGGATTGTTCCGTCCCTCCAGACCTCACGTACGTCGCGGAGATCGACTACGAGACTGTCGTCGTCTTCGACCTCTTGCTTCATCTCGTCGAAAGAGACTGTCTCGACGTTCTCGTCGGCTTCCTCTGCCATGTCCCAGGCGTGCTTCTGTAGTTCTGCCATGTCAGAATATGAGGCAGACACGAGTATATAATTATCGTTATTAAACATAATTCTAGTACGGCTAACCCCGCGGCATCCCCGACCGCCTACCTAATACGGCTAGACTGACTGGCTGTCTTGTACTACTCCTGTCAAAATATAGGCGTCTAATCTCAAAACTTTTAAGATAATAAACGTCAGATACGGAGTTAAGGATGACTTACGAGAATCTTGACCTTAAAATAATAAATCTGTTGTTGGACGACGGACGAGCGAGCCTCAGAAGCTTAGCCGAGGAACTCGACGTCTCTGTCACGACTGTGAGTAACCATCTCCAGAGCATGGAGGACGAGGGCGTCATAAAGGGCTTCAAGCCCGTCCTCAACTACGACGAGCTAGGCTACGGCGTCACAGCGACCGTGATGATAAAGGCTGAGAGCGGAAGCCTTCCGGGTCTCACCGAAGACCTCAAGGAGATAGACTCGTTCCTCAGTGTCTACGAGGTCACGGGTGACTTCGACATAATCGCAGTAGGCAAGTTCAAGAGTACCGAGGACATGAACGACACCATAAAGGATCTTCTCAACAACCCCGACATAGCCGAGACAAACACCAACGTCATACTTGAGACGATAAAGGAAGACGCCGACATAGAGTTCGAGGTCTGATCGTCTCTTTTTAGGCACCAGGACTTCTCTGTCTTAGCATGAGAAAACGCACTCAAGAAGTCGTAGATGAGGGATTCACTGACCACGTTCTAGTCTGTACCAACAGCCGTGACTCGAACTACGCGTCGTGTTCGGAGGTCGGAGGAGAGGAGGTCTACGACGAGGTCGTCGACTGGCTCAAACAGAGAGGCGTCTTCTGGTCGAACGTCTACGTCGGAACAGTGTCGTGTATAGGTCTGTGTAGCAGAGACGGCGTCGCAGTCGCTATACAGCCGAGGAACGAGTGGTACTCCGACGTCAAACCCGACGACGTCCCCGATCTTATGTCGGAGGAGTTCGGCGACGACGCCGACGCACTCGGTGAGTCTGACTGACCGGGGCAAAGACTTTATGCTTCCTTAGGCTACTGACCCCATGTCAGTTTCAGCATCAGTTGCAGTCATAGGCGACGGAGCCACGGGTCTGAGCGCAGCCCTGCTTCTCGCGAAGAACGATGTCGACGTCGATGTCTTCGGAGAGGACGAGACGAAGCTCCACAAGGCTTACCTCTACAACTACCTCGGAATCGAGGAGATACACGGCTCTGACTTCGCCGAAGTTGGAAGACAGCAGTCCGAGAACTACGGAGCGGAGTTCCACGACGAGAGGGTAGAAGACGTCGAGAAAGACGACGACGGCTTTACTTTGACAGCCGGGTCAGGAGACGAGTACACAGCCGACTACGTCGTCTTAGCCACGGGTCTCGACGACGAGATTGCCGAGAAGATGGGTGTCGAGTTCGACGATGACGGGGGTGTCGAGATAGACACTGACTGCCGAACATCGGTAGACGGAGTCTACGCCGGCGGATGGATCGCACGTCCCGAGAAGATACAGGTCTCAATCTCGGCGGGAGACGGTGCTGTCGCCGCGCTCGACATACTCTCGGAGGAGAAGGGAGAGGCGTTCCACGACTTCGACGTTCCCTAAAAACAGATGCCACCTTTCGCATTCTCAAGCTCTCTCACGGCTTTCTTCGTCAGTCTTCTCGTGGGTGGGTTCGGAATATACGCTGGAGCCAGACTAATACTCTCCGAGGGGTCTTTCGTCAAGGCTGTCGTGACCGCTCTCGTAGGCGCGCTCGTCTGGGGAGTCGTGAGTCTGTTCGTCGGCTGGATACCTCTCGTGGGACCGGTTCTCACATTCCTCGCTTGGATGGGGGTCGTCAAGGGACGTTACGGAGTCGGATGGATAGAGGCGAGTCTCGTCGCTCTCGTCGCCTGGATCTCGTCTGTCTTCGCGCTCTATGTCCTATCAGCCCTCAGTATAGGACGTCTCTCCGCTGTGGGTATACCCGGAGTCTAGTGAAGAGTCCCCTCACGTACGTCGTAGTCGTGTGCAAACAGGGCGTAGCCGACCTCCGCAGTGCTGTATCCCGTCTCATCGGCGACCTCACGTATCTCGTCTATCATCGTACAGTAGTCGAAGGCGTCGAATGTCTCTTTCCTACCCTCTACGCGTCCGGCGCGTTCTAGCGACGCCCAGACACGGGTGTCGACGACTGCGTGTCTCTCGGGGTTGAGGGCTGTGGTGACACACGAAGCCGTCGGAGCCTTGAAGCCGTGGAGAGACGACACGAGACCTATCTGTGAGAAGTCGTCGCCGTCGTCTTCGAGGTCGAGGACGTTCTGGGTGACTTCGACACAGATTTCGTCGGGGTTGCGATGGACGTGGTAAGCACTCCGAGTCGACGACTCGTAGGCTATCTCGTAGAGGTCGTCCTGTCTGAGATGTCCCTGTTCACGGTACTTCTCTCCGAACTCCTCGAGGTTCTCGGGAAGAACTCCCTGTGTCTCGCCGTAGACGCCGAGGTACTTGTCTATGAGTCCCGAGTCTATCTGCATAGATAGGATGAGGGTATCCGGAGTCAAATAGATGGAGGACTCGATGGTTTCACTCGAAAAAGAAAAAAACCCATTCGAGTACTGGGAAAGCCCGGATTTGAACTTTGGTCGTTCCGTTCGGCGTCCTCACTCCACTCACGAGTTCAAATCCATTTCGGTTCGCCCACTTGAAAAAGAAAAACCCATTCGAGTACTGTACTGGGAAAGCCCGGATTTGAACCGGGGTCCACACGTCCCAAACGTGCGAGGATACCAAGCTACCCTACTTTCCCTTACACAATAAACTCGGACGTCTACCTTGTGCTTTTTGCTTTGACGTCCGAACGGATGGGACTTAGACGAACTCCTCTATCCTGTCGAGAGCCTCTTTGAGTTCGTCGAGACCCGTCGCGTATGAGACACGTAGATGACCCTCGCCACTCTCACCGAATACCCTACCCGGAACGACGGCGACCTTCTTCTCCTTGAGAAGATCCTCGGCGAACTCCTCGTCGTCGTAGGGCGACTCGGGGAAGAGGTAGAAGGCACCCTCGGCGGTGAAACAGTCGATGCCCATCTCCTCGAAACGTGAGAGGACATAACGCCGTCTCCTGTTGTACTCACGTCTCATCTCAGCGACGTCGTCGTCACACGATTCGAGGGCATCGATCGCTGCGTACTGCGCCGTCGTCGGAGCCGAGAGCATCGTGTACTGGTGTATCCGGTTCATCGCGTCGATGACCTCGGAGGGACCGAGTGCGTAGCCGAGACGTAGACCAGTCATCGCATAAGCCTTCGAGAAGCCGTTGAATACTACGGTGCGTTCTCTCATGCCGTCGAGAGTCGCTATCGAGGCGTGGTCTCCTCCGTCTTCGCCCCCGTATGTCAGGTCGGCGTAGACCTCGTCGGAGACGACAGTTATGTCGTTCTCGCGCGCGAAGTCGGCTACTTCCCTCAGTTCTTCCTCAGTCATCACGGCTCCTGTGGGGTTGTTGGGGTAACAGATTATGAGAACCTCGGCGTCTTCGGCACCCGCTTCTTCGAGGTCTTCGTAACGTAGCTTGAAGTCGTTCTCAAGACGTGTCGGAACCCTGAGAGGCTCACCCCCTGAGAATATCACTCCCGGGACGTAAGAGACGTACGACGGCTCGGCGACTGCGACTGTGTCGCCCGGGTCGACGAGGGCTCTCAGAGCGAGGTCGGCAGCCTCACTCACTCCCGTAGTCACGAGTATCTCGTCGTCGGCTGCGTATTCGAGACCGTACTCCGAGACCTTCCGGGATACCGCCTCACGTAGCTCACGTTTTCCTCTGTTCGTAGTGTACGAGGTCTGTCCACGTTCTAGCGACTCTATCGCCGCCTCCCTCGCCGACCACGGCGCTGAGAAGTCGGGCTCCCCGACTCCAAGGGATATGACGTCGTCCATCTCCTCTGCGAGTTCGAAGAAACGACGGATCCCCGACGGAGGAACCTGTCTCGCCCTTTCGGATATGTCCATCTTCTCTCCTCCGTAGTTAGTTAGGGTGAGACCGAAAGACGGTCGTCGTCGTGTGAGTCGGTGAGTTCGGTTCCTCCCTCCTTGTAAGTCCTCATTATGAGATGGGTGACGGTCTGTGTGACCTCGGGAACCGGAGCGATCTTCTCGCTCACGAAGTTCGAGATCTCAGCCATCGACTCCGCCTCGACTTCTAAGGCGAAGTCGTAGTTGCCGCTCACGAGCTTGAGCGAATGTACCTTCGAGAACTTGCTTATACGCCGAGCGACGTCGTCGTAGCTCGTCTCCCGGTCGAGTGTGACATTGAGCTCTATCATAGCCCTGACGTACTCGCCCTCTATCTCCTCCCAGTCGACTATAGCCTGGTAGCCACGTATGATGCCCTCGTCCTCCATCTCGTCTATGAGGCTCTCGACCCTGTCCTCGTCGAGACCCGTGAGACGCGCTAGATCCTCAGAAGACAGACGCGCGTTCTTAGATAATGCCTCTATCAGGTCTCTTCTCTTGGTCATACAGAAGACGGAAAGCTAAAAGACAAAAAGCTTGCTATACTCACGCCACGGAGACGAAACCACTACGACCCACCGAGGTTTCTGAGCTCGCCGACGACTTCCTCGTGGGTCTTGTTGAGACCTCCGGCGACCTCAAGGAAGGTAGATATAGAGCCCTCCTCGTCAGACGGGAACGCACATACCTCTCTGTCGTCACCGTACGACTCCTTCTCGTCGACCACGAAGTACTCAGTCTCTACTGTCATTACGTTGTCTACCGCCGAACACACCGGGTGCTTTACCTCGGCGGGTTCGTCTAGCTTCACGAGCCATGCGTCCTCACGTTCTTCGAGACCTTTCTTTATTATCCTCGGCATGCTATCCCCTGTTTTTGGTTTCTTCATTATTATTCCTGTGGCTAGTCTTATTTATATCTATCTGATTTTTTATGAACTTCTGAACCCTTCTCCTGATCCAAATAAAAATCTTCTTTACGCCGAACCTCCTACTCGAAGCCGCGCCTCGGTAGCTCAGAGGTAGAGCGCGTCATTGGTAATGACGAGGTTCGCGGGTTCAAATCCCGCCCGAGGCTTCGCTAAACCGAGTTTAGCGTGCCTCAAGCGGTCTGAACTAGGGAAGGAACTGACCGGGTTCAAATCCCGCCCGAGGCTTCGCTAAACCGATTAGATTAGTAAACAGATGCGACTTTTCTAGAATATCGGAGTCAGACATATCGGAGTCAGACCCGCAGCGAAACTACGGCTGAAAGCCGTCTTAGTCATCGTCATTTCTCCCTGTGTCCCTGCGTGCTACCTTCTCGGCTTTCCGGCGATCCACCGTGTCGCGGTCTTTGTACTCGGATCGGACGAGGAAGTAAAGTATCAAAGGACCGAGAACGAGGATCGCCACCACGAACGGTATGGCTACCATCAGCCGAGGAAGATATCGACTATGTCGCTCGCTCCCGAGGTCGTGTCACGGTAGAGTTCGGAGTAGCCACAGTTCGTACACGTAACGACCTTGAAGCTGTTTGTCTGTATGTCGAACATCTTCGAGAGACCTCCCCCCGTCGTCGAGATCTTCCCGACGTCTGTGCCTGTGTGACCACATTTCGGACAGCCGCGTTCGGTGTCTGGTTCCGGGGCGGAATCCATACACGTCATATACCGACAACTTTCTAAGCATTTGTGGAGAGTACCAGACATGCCTCTGTGTCCGAGATGCCGGCGAAACGAGAACCCGAAAGACGAGACGAGACGAGACAGATGCCCGAGATGAGGGTGGGATGTCGGAAAAGGAGATGTGACCGGTGCGGCAAGAAGTACTGATCCCTCTATCCTCTCTTCTCTTCCCTGTCTTCGAGGAGACTCGTTATACCTCCTATGACGTCGGTGAGGTAAGCCGTGCCCCAGATTCCGACGATCACACCCCCCACTATGTCGAATATCAGGTCTTTCATGGTGTCTTCGAGGCTGTACTGGGTCAGAAGGGTCTGACCTGTCGCCTCTCCGACTTTCTCGACACCGAACTCCAGAACCTCCCATGTGACACCGAAGGCGACCACGAAGATCAGGACGAACACGAACGTCAGCCGCGGCGGTATCTCGACTTCGTCGGAGTGTATGTCGAGGGCGCGAACCGTCGAGTACCCCGCTCCTGCGACCACCGCGGCTGAGAGGGTGTGAGTGACGTGATCCCACCACCATACCGACGAGTAGGGTCCGAGTGTTCCGACTGCGTGGAGGAAGACCGCGCTAGTTATCCAGAGCGTTAGCCTCGCGTCCATGGGTATCTCGTAGTCGCGTTCGAGAGCAGATGGTAGGAAGGTATAAGACCTTAGCTTGGGCTGTTCACTCAGTGAACTACCCTACCCTACTCGCTCACGGCTGACGCCGTTCGCTCCTTGAGGGTAGGGCTTCCTGTTTGCACGACGCACTTTGCAGACACCGAATTGGTGTCCGTAGGGAGCGCAGTCTCCACAGGCGTTAACGAGAGCTTCGCTCTCGTTCGCACATCAGAATCGCAGAGCGATTCTGAGGACGTTGATTCGGAGTGTCCCACTCCTACATCTTGTAGACCGCGAGAAAGGATGTTCCACGCCGCGTTCGCGTCTCTATCCGCTTCAAACCCACAGGACGGACAAGAGTGTTCCCGCAACCACAGCGGTTTATCAGTCTTGACACCACAGGACGCACACTCTTTCGTCGTTCCGCCGGGTTTCACCGCGACGAAGTGCGTTCCTTCGCGTTCACACTTGTATTCGAGCATCCGCAGGAAGGTTCCCCACGCCGCACCTGCGCGGTTCCGTGAGTTACCCGGCAGTTCGACCAGTCCTTTTGCGTCCAAGTCCTCCACAGCCACCAAGTCGTACTCGGTAGCGTAGTAGTTCGACAACTTGTGGAGGAAGTCACGACGCTTTCGCTTCAACTCGGCGTGGCGTTCAGCCACGACTTTTCGTTGTTTCTCCCAGTTTGCAGAACCGTGTTCCTTCCGTGAAAGGTCACGTTGAGCGCGTTCCAAGCGTTCACGTTCGCCGGACAGGTCAAGCGAGCAGACCGCCGTGCCGTCCGTATCGTGAGCGTACTTGAGAATTCCTACGTCGATGCCGACGCACTTCTCGGGGTTCTCAGGTTTCTCGGGCGTGGCTTCGTCCACGTCGATGCCGAACGTGGCGAACCACTCTCCCGTGGGTTCTCGTTTGACCGTGACTTGTTTGATGGTGGCGTTCTCGGGAATGTCTCGGTGGAGGTGAATCGGAATCTCACCGAGTTTGCTCAACCACAGAACAGGCCGACCACTCGTGTTCTTGAGTTTGAAGCCGGACTGATTGTAGGTGAGCGACCGATACTCTCGTGGCGGTTTCCACTTGAGCATCCCCACGGCGCGTCCGTTCTCCTTCTGTGTTTTCAGTCTGGAGAGGTTGTCGTAGACACGCTTGACGACCATCTGTAACACTTTCGAGTGAATAGCGTTCAGGTCGTCCCACCACTCTTTGAGGTCAGGAAGCGTGTTCTGTACTTCGTATTGAGCGGGAATCTCGTCTGCCTCGTTGACTTTGTGGAGGACGTGGTTGTAGAGTTGTCTACAAGTATCGACGTGGTGTAGAAGCGTCTCTGTGAGGGCTTCTGATGGGTTGAGTCGATACTTGTAGTTGTAGTGCATCTATGATTCTCGCTCCTCGATAAGTTCGTCCAGTTTCTCTTGGACGAACGAGGAGAGGTTCAGATGGTTGTGTTGAATCCACTCCTCTTGATCCTCACGGATAGAGATGGTTTTTCGCGTTGCCACATCATAAGATATGTAATTTGCATACAAGTAGTTTGTGGATGGCGTGGGCCTGTGGGCCGGTTGTCGCAGAGTGTTTGAGAGACGAAGACGGCGCTGTATCCCCTCCCTACTGTGCTACTCGGTCGCTCCGCTCCCTGCGTTGTGTTGAAAATCGGAGATTTTCATACGTATGCGAATCTCTGATTCGCAACACTCCTTGAGGAAGGGGACTTAGCGTCTGCGTTAAAACTAAGACCGAACAGACTGTAGTTAGTATGAGTAAGCGATGACATACGCCGAAAGCCTTCTGCGTCTCGTGGTCGACACGTCACTCGGGGTCTGGCTCGGTGAGATAACTTTCTTCTCCTTCGTCGCCGCCCCACGTATATTCGGGGAGCTCGAACGCGACAGAGCCGGAGACGTAGTCAACTCGATATTCCCGACTTACTACCTCATAGGAGTACTCCTCGGCTCAGTCACGGTCGTCTCGTCGGTCGCACTCGGAGTCCTTAACGGCTTCACACCCACCGTGTCTGTCGTGGTCGGCGCGGGAGTCTTAGGTGGAGCCATCAACCTCTACGCTCGCCAGGTTCTTATCCCCAAGATAAAGGGGAACGACAAGTCACGTGACGACCCAGACACAGACGCCTTCGAGAGGTACCACGGTCTCTCGGTCAAGCTAAACGGAGTCGTCCTCGTCGCAGTCGGAGTCGGTCTCGTGGCGTCGCACTTGTGATGAGACAGCTACTACCCACGTAGTCTCCCTCAGATATGAGGAAGGTTTATAAATCATACCGTGTTAGTTCTTGCCAGGTGGGGTTGTTAAACATTGACATCCAACGTTGATAAGAGAGAAGCCGACAGAAGCATGACTGCCGAGAAGCTCAGAGACGAGATCGACGCGGGGGAAGACATCAGTATAGTCGATGTACGTTTCGAGGACGAGTTCGAGGACTGGAGGATTCCGGGCTCCGAAAACATTCCTTTCATGGACATAGAGGAAGAGCCCGACGAGTACGCCGACGAGATTCCCGAGGACAAGCCCGTCTACATGGTCTGTGCCAAGGGAGGATCTTCGGGATACGCCGCCGACATGATGGACGAGAGAGGACACGACAACGTCTACAACGTCGAGGGCGGCATGGAGGCATGGAGCGCGGTCTACGACGTCGTGGATCTCGACATAGGCGACGACGACGTCGACGTCAAACAGGTACAGAGACGCGCGAAGGGCTGTCTGAGCTACGTCGTGGGTGACAAGGAGTCGGGAACTGCAGCCGTCATAGACGCGACACAGCACACAGAAGAGTTCAAAGACATAGCCGAGGAAAACGGCTACGAGATCACACACGTACTCGACACACATATCCACGCAGACCATCTCTCGGGCGGAGAGGATCTCGCACACGAGGTCGACGCGACTTACTACCTTCCCGAGGGAGCCCCCGAGAGAGGTGCCGAGGGTGACTTCGAGACCCTGGGAGACGGAGAGGTACTCGAAGTCGGTGACAGTCTCGAAATTGAGGGTGTACACGCTCCGGGACACACGACCGACATAATGAACTACCTCATAAACGGAGAGGCTCTCGCGACGGGAGACACTATCTTCGTCGAGTCGATAGGACGTCCCGACCTCGAAGGAGGAGACGAGGGTGCCGAGGACTTCGCCCACAGACAGTACGAGACGATACACGAGAGGATACTCTCTCTCGACAACGATACCGTTATACTCCCTGGACATTTCTCTGTGGGAGCCGACGGAGAGGCGATCGGGGTCGAGTTCGCCGAGCCAATGGTCACGACAGTAGGAGAACTCAAGGAGGAGAACCCTGTTCTACAGATGGACGAGGACGACTTCGTCGAGTCGCTCCTGAGTGACATGCCGTCACGTCCCTCGAACTACACCGACATAATCGAGACCAACCTCGGACAGAACGAGATAGAGGACGAGGAAGAGGCTATAAACCTCGAACTCGGTCCCAACAACTGTGCGGCGAGCCAGGACGACATGACTGCCGACGCCGACTAAGTAGGAGTAGATAGAGTGTCTTTCTATTCTTCGTAGAGATCGAGTACCTGTCTGTGTATCTCGGTGTTAGTCGCTACTATGTCTCCCGTCCCGAAGTAGGAGTCGCCTCCTTCGAGATCAGTGACCGTACCTCCCGCCTCCTCGACTATAAGAGACCCCGCGGCGACGTCCCAAGGGCTGAGGAACCTCTCGTAGAATCCGTCGAGGACGCCCGACGCGACTAAGACGAGGTCGGTAGCCGCCGATCCCATCCTTCTCACACCGTGGCTCTCGGATATAACCGTCCTGAGAGCCGACATCAGAGCCTCGTCATCGACCGACTCACGTGAAAATCCCGTGGCTATCACCGACTCCTCTAACTCGGAGTTCGACGAGACCGAAATCTCTTCGCCGTTGAGGTAGGCACCGTCGCCCTTCGATGCTGTGTATACGTCGTCAGTCGGCGTGTGGTAGACGACGCCGTCTCGGATCTCTCCGTCGACTTCGTGGGCTACCGAGACTGCGTAATGGGGCACTCCGTGGACGTAGTTCGTGGTTCCGTCGAGAGGGTCTATTACCCATCTGTGGTCGGAGTCGTCTCCTTCCTCGCCTTCCTCCTCTGCGAGTACGGAGTGGTCGGGGTACTCGTCGAGGAGCGACTCACGTACCGTCTTCTCGCATCTGTAGTCTATCTCGGTGACTAGGTCGCGGCGACCCTTGTAGCCGTGGTCTGTAGTCCGTCTCGCGCTGTTTTCGGTCTGTATCTTCGCGGCTTCCTCGGCGGCTTCGACTGCGGCGTGTATGTACTCGTTCATGTACCTCTTACCGTGTCGAACCACTTGACTCGGTGGGTTTTCGGAGCCAGACCTCGACCGTGGTTCCCTCGTCGGTGACGTCGAACTCGATACTCCCGTCGGATCTCTCGACGACCCAGTTGGCTATCCAGAGACCGAGACCGCTCGCGTGTGAGACGGGGTCGATCTCCTTCTCTCCCGTCACGACGTCGATCTCGTCCTGTGGAATACCCGATCCGTTGTCCGACACAGTAACTACGGCTCTGTTGTCGTGTTTCTCGACACCGACCTCGACCCGCGGCTCCGACGAGTCGTTGTGTTCGACCGCGTTTTCGAGTATCTCCCTGAAGGCGGCGTCGACGGATTCGATGGCGTAGACGGTGACAGAGTCGGGAATCTCGGACAGTACTTCCACCCCTTGACTGTCGTCTCTGAGACTACTGACCTCCGATTCGAGAACTTCGGCTATATCTGTCCTTCTGAGACTCGTCTCCTTCTCGACGAGAACCTCGTCGATCTTACGCGCCTTCTCGGCGTGTCCGAGGAGTGTCTTGACGGTCTCGACTATACGTCCGGCTTTCTCCTTCTCGTCATCCGCGAGGCTGGCTTGTAAGTCCTGGGCGTAACCCATGACTATGTTCATCTTGTTCCGGAGGTTGTGGCGCAGGACACGGTCGAGTACCTTGATCTGCTGTTCCTGTTCCTTCTCGTGGGATATGTCACGCAGAATACCCACCGACCCGCGGAAGGCATTCGTCTTTAGCTAAGACTCACACCTCGGTTGCGTAGCGGTAACTAGCGTCT
>JAXIOF010000020.1 GCA_034190545.1 Candidatus Afararchaeum irisae
TCACGGTGAGAGACATCTCTACCAAAAAAGGGATAACTCCTGCTATCCGAATACTGTCACAGCATCGTAGCCGTAAGTGCTCTCTATGTCCACGTCCATCTCCTTTTTCAATGAATCCCGGATCTCGACAGCCTCGTATACCTTGTCTACGAAGTACTCGCGGTCGAAGTTAGCGTTAGTTATCGTGGAGAACAACGCCTTATTGATGAACTTATCAACACCTGAGTCTCTCTGTTCCTTGACTGTATTACATACTGAGATCCCTTTCGAGAGATATACCAACAGGTCTTGGAGATTAGCTACCTCGGGAGATTTACCACATACTCCTCTGGTTGTGCATCCTTCACCGTGGGATGTCTCTTCACACTGGAAACAGAACATCTCGGGCGATTCTTTGGCACTTTGCATGACACCACGATTAGACTGTTATAAAAAAGCTATTCTCCCGAATATATTCGGGTGTGTCGAATCTATCCCATAAGTTATCAAGACGTGACGACGACTTAGGTTATGGGCACGAACCTCAGCCTTCCAGTATCTACTCAGACACTACAATACGCAGCCGAGGAGTTCGGCACACCCGTCTATGTCACCGACTCCGAGACGGTACGCGATAGATACTCCGAGATGAGTGACGCCTTCCCCGACGCGAGGATACAGTACGCCGCGAAGGCTAACACCAACCCTCGTATACTCGAAGTCCTGAGAGACGAGGGCGCGGCGGTCGATGCCGTATCGCTCGGAGAGGTCGTAGCAGCAGAGAAAGCAGGGTTTGAGCCCGACGAAATAATGTATACGGGGGTCAACCCGCCCGAAGAAGAGTTACGGCGTGTCATCGAGAAGGACGTCAGACTAAACGCCGACTCGGTAAGCGGAATAGAGAGGATCGCCGAGATAGATCCCGGTAGGGAGATAGGTATACGTGTCAACCCCTCGGTGGGCGCAGGACACCACGAGAAGGTCATCACGGGGGGCGAGGGATCGAAGTTCGGAGTCCCCGAGGAGGCGATAGTCGAGGCGTACGAACGCGCCGACGAAGTCGGTCTCGAAGCCGTCGGCGTACATATGCATATAGGGAGCGGAGTCACCCAGCGCGAGCCCTTCGAGAGGGCGGCGGAGAAGATGGGCGAGATAGTCGGAAGGATAGAGGACGCGGGATATAAGATGGAGTACATAGACGTCGGCGGCGGAGTAGGTGTGCCGTACAGACCCGGCGACGACAGACCCGACCTGAGCGGCATAGCCGACGGGATACGTGAAGGACTCGGAACCGAGTCACGTGACGCCGAACTGATAGTCGAGCCGGGACGTTTCTTAGTCGCCGAGTCGACAGTCCTTCTTACGCGGGTCAACACCGTAAAGGACGGCTTCGTCGGGGTCGATGCGGGCTTCAACACTCTACTCCGTCCCGCGATGTACGACGCCTACCACCATATCACTAACCTGTCACGTGACGCGCCCGAGAGAGAGGTCGACGTAGTGGGTCCTATCTGTGAGACGGGAGACGTCTTAGGAGAGGACAGACGGATCGCCGATCCGAGAGAGGGAGACCTCTTAGCGATCCACACCGCGGGAGCCTACGGCTTCTCTATGTCTTCACGTTACAACTCACGACGTCTCCCCGCCGAAGCCATGGTCTCGAACCGCGGTCTTGAGCTTATACGTCAACGCGAGACATTCGACGACGTATTCGGGAAGGTCGTCGAGTGAAGGACAGTCAACCATGTGCACTGACTGCGTTCTTCCGTGAGATACTGACGTTAATATCTATGTCGTCGTAGGGCACGACGGGCTTCTTAGCACGTCCTTCCTCACGTAGCTCAACTACACCGTACTCTTCGAGAGTATGTACGTCGTCATGTACCTCGCTGGGATTACGACCGAGTACCTCGGCTAACTCACGTATGCTTCCGACATCCACAGTCATCAACGTCTGTATGAGCTCTAACCGCTTCGGCGTTAGTAGACGCTGTACGTCAGAAGGTTCTACAAAGATTATACTTGTCTCTGTAACCTCCTCTCCATCGTCGAACTTCCTCGCCTTTTCGAGTGCTTTCTCCTTTGCGTCTTCCCAAGTCTGTGTTTGTATTTTTAGCGTCTTCTCAGTCATGGTTACACCTCCGTGTCGTCTCGGTTCCTGATCTCTTCGACCTCCTCGAAGAACCTCTCCAGATGTTCCTCCACCGACCCCGACCACTCTATAATTTCGGGATCGTCGAGGTCAGCGTAGTGTCGCTCGTGGACTCCGTGACTGTTGTCGTATCTCAGTATCCTCGTACCGTCGTGTACGTACTGAAAGCCGTACTTCACCCCTCTCGGGAATCTGTCGCTTTTGGGCACCGAGGTGAACCGGTACTCGACAAATCCGTCGGGGAATTCGATACGGTTAGGTGTTTCTTCTTCATCTATCTCCATCTGACGACACCATTAGGGTCACAGGCTAACAAAGAACCCGTGTCTGGATAAGTGTTAGGGTGGGAACCTAACAAAGACGACGCCCGGTCTGGTAGCAGCCTGAAATCCCCCCCCATACTTTTATATGGGATCCCTCCGTATGGCATAGACATGGCACAAAAGAACAGGAACGGGGCGGACGACGCCGTCTCGCCGGTTATCGGTGTGATACTGATGGTAGCTATCACCGTGATACTCGCGGCGGTCATCGGAACGTTCGTCCTCGGACTCGGTGGACAGGTACAGCAGAACGCTCAGGCAGGTGTGACGTTTGAGCAATCAAGTAGTGGTCAGGTTAATATAACTCTAAATTCCGTTCAAAGGGCTGACACTATATATGTTAACTGGGGAAATGGCACTACACATGAAGCTTGGGGTAGTCCTAGTTCTAGTATAGGAGATACATTCCATAGCGGTGGTACACTCAGTTCAGGTACACAAGTAGTTGTCATTGGAGAAGTCGACGGCTCGAACTCGACTATCCAGTCGTACACAGTCAAATAAACTAACCCGTCGCACCTTATTTTCCGAGCCGAATAACACACAGTCCGTTTTATCGACTAAAAATATCTACATCCAGACTGTCACCGACCCATCGTCCTCGCTCACGAACGGACTCTCAGAAGGTCGTCGTAGGGAAGACGGATTCCTCGTCGCGTACCGTACGCAGGAGTTCGTACGTATATCTGTCGAACGTGTCCCTTCGTGTCCCGTGGGAGCTGTCGTAACCTCTGATGGTACCGTCTCCAGAGTATCTGAACCGTGATAGCCTCCCATAACGGAGTGTGTATCCCCGTCCCGATTGGTACGCTTGACTCTCTGTCCTACGGACTGAGATACTTCTTAATAGCTCGGCTCTAGTCTCTCGACTATCCCGTCGAAGTCGGTGTCGAAGCTCAGAACCCTGTCAATACTTCTCTCGCGCATCACGGCGACAGTGACAGCGTCGGTGAAAGACAGATCTTGATCCGAGTACTTCTCGAAGATCTCGACGCCTTGCTCGAAGTCGTTCTTCGACACGTGTTCCAGACTTATCCAGTCTCGGTTGAGAATCCTGTCCGAGATCTCCATCGACTCCGAGAACTCTCCGGTTCGTCTGAGTGCGAGAGTAACGGCTTCGTCATAGACGTAATCAGTCGTGTAGGGCTCTCCGTACTTTCCTTTCAGGACTGTCGTAAGAGATTCCTTGGCTCGTCTGTGACGACTCGAAGACCGGTTCTGGTGAGCGTAGAACACACCCGTGTCTATCAGAACCGACATACTATCCGTAGAGTACTTCGTCGATCTCGTCCTCGCCGAGATCCTCATCCCAGTCGGAGATTCCCTCGTGGAAGTCGTCTATCTCGTCGTCGCTGAGAGGCACGGATAACTCCTTGAATGACTCTATTATCTCGTCTTCGGTCGACATAGCGTGGCTGACTACCTTCTCAAGTACCTCTTCCTGTGTGACTTTCTTGCCAGTCTCTATCTTTATTCTAGCTTGTAACTCCTCTATCCTTGATTTTGTTCCCTCGTCTATCTTCACCGATGTGCTCATGTTCATCGTAGAGGATTCTTCTGTATAAACTCTTCCACGCTTAAACCAACTTCTCGTAGACGGACACGGCGTCTGAGACCTCGTATCCCGCTGACTCAAGCGAGTTAACGTAGTCGGAGTCGTCGGGAACGAACGCGAGGACGTCGTCGGCGTCCTCGACACGCGCCTCGGTTCTCATCTGTAGACCGAGGTCGGTTATGTACCGTGTCTTCGCCCACGCAAACCCCATCACGACTTCGTCGCGGTCGTCCTCCTCTGTCGTGTTGACACGGACTCCCGTCGGAAGACACGCTCCGACAGTCTCGCCGTCCTCGTCGCGGAGGTAGAGAGGGTCGAAGTCGACGTCTTCGAGGCTGGTTCCGAGACTCGCCGCCCGCCAGTCACATACGTAGAGACCGCCCATCTCCTCGTGGGCTTCGGTTCCCTCGACGACGTCGGCGAACTCCTCGTTCTCGTCTCTCTCCAGACTCGTCGAGTAAGGAAATCCGAAGGCTCTCGCGTGTCTCAGAGACGCGACGTGTCCGAAGCCGAGATCCTCGAAGAGCTCGTGTCCGACGCTGTTCGACCCGAAGACCATACACCGGATGACCTGTCTTCCTCCTTCGCGTGCCCTCTCCTCGGCTGCCTCAACGAGACGTGTCGCCACACCCTCGCGCCTGTAGTCGGGATCGACCCGTAGCCCCTCTATCCAAGCCTCGTCCTCCGAGACCCCGACGAGATGTATCACACCGACGACTGTGCCTTCGACGTCTCCTACGAGTAGGTCGCCTTCTTCGAGCCAGTCTTCCCAGACTTCGGGTATGTAGTCCCAGCCGTCCCAGGTCTCCGAGGCGAATCCGAGTACGTCTTCTCGGTCCTCGGGACGAGCGTCTCTGATCCCTATCTCCATGGACGTGATGTCTCGGTGATCTCTCCCGCGAGGCTCTCCTCCATCGCAGACTCGGGGTCGTCTGTGTTAGCCAGAACCCACATCAGCTTGACGTATGCCGTCTCGGGGAGACTGTCGCCCGCCTCGACGACTCCCGCCTCCAAGAGGTCACGTCCCGTGTCGTAGACCCTGTCACAGACACGTCCCTCGATACACTGTGACGTCATAACGAAGACGGGGTCGAGTCCGTCGATCTTCTCGACCCAGTCCGACTTGACGTGTCCGAGTCCTGTTCCCTCAAGAACCACACCGTCCTTCTCGGAGTAGAAGTCGAGTATCTCGCCGTCGCTTCCTGGCGTGTACTTCACGAGTTCGACGTCGGTGTTGAGGTCGTCCTCAAGCCGGAGTTCGTTCTCACCTCTCTCGTCGTACTCCCTCCTCGTAGTTATCTCACCCGTCTCGTACTCTATTTCGCCGAGCGGCTTCCTACCGACTGTCTCGAAGGCGTCACGTCGGCTCGTGTGGTTCTTCCTGACCCTCGTCGCCCTGTGGAGAGCACATCTGTGGTCGCTCTCGTCGGCGTGCATACAGACGAGAACCTCGGCTATGTCCGACTTCGCCGCTTCGACTGCACAGACTGCGTTGACGACGTTGTCACTCGAAGGACGGTCAGCCGACCTCTGTGACCCCACGAAGACGACAGGAACCGGGCTGTCGAGCATGAACGCGAGCGCGCTCGCGGTGTGCTGCATCGTGTCTGTGCCGTGCATAACCACGACGCCGTCGGCACCCGACTCTATCTCGTCCCTGACAGCACGCGCTAGCTCCTGCCAGTGTTCGGGAGTCATGTTCTCGCTGAGTATGTTCGAGACGACACGTCCCCTGTAGTTGGCGAGTCCCGCGAGGTCAGGGACGGCTCTCAGGACGTCCTCGGCGTCGAACTGTGCCGTGACGGCTCCGGTGCGGTAGTCGACGGTCGAGGCTATCGTACCGCCCGTAGATATTAATGAGACTGTGGGAAGGTCGTCCTCGAATACGACCTCTGTCTCTTCTTCGTCCTCCGACTTCTCTGTCTCTGACTTCTGGCTGACCTCCTCACCTTCGTCTATGACCTCGATCTCCGCATTCTCGCGGTCTATTCCGACGTTGTAGCCTCCTTCGATCTTGACCACGAGATGTTCGTCGTCCGACGACGGCAGGAGTATTCCCTCGAACTCCTCGCCCTCGCTCTCTACTCTGACCGTGTCTCCTTCCTTAGCCTTAGCTGTCATTTTTTATCTCCTCGGCTGCGTCTGAGAGGTTTTCTCTGGATGTCTGGAGGTCTTCCTCTGTCTTATTCAATCTGTCCAAGTCGGAGTCTACAGACTCGCGGAACTCCTCTACCGCGGTCTCTACCTCACCCGGACCGCCGTACGAGTCACGTGTCTCGACGTTCTTACGCGGGTCGAGTGCCTCACGTATCTTCTCGTCGTCTACTCCGAGTCTCTCTCCCGTAATCTCACGTCCGACCTCCTCGACATCCTCGCCACTCACGTCACCGTCACCGTCGTCGTACTCCGCGGCTACTTCTCCGACTATGTGGTGTGCGGTACGGAAAGCCATCCCCGTCTCACGAACCAGAAGATCGGCGAGCTCAGTCGCTCCCGTGAATCCCTCTCGTGTACTCTCCTCGGCGCGGTCGCGGTCGAACTCGGCGGTCTCTACGGCTCCCGCGATCACCTCTACGCTCTCACGTGTCGTCTCGAACGCCTCCCAGAGATGCTTGGTAGCCTCCTGGAGGTCACGGTTGTACGCCATCGGGAGTCCCTTGGTTATAGACAGAAGCGAGTCGAGCGCGCCGTGTACGGTTCCCGTCTTGCCCCTCGCTAGCTCCGCAGTGTCGGGGTTCTTCTTCTGTGGCATTATGCTCGAACTACTCGCGTACCTGTCGTCCAACTCGACGAATCCGAACTCCGACGAGCTCCAGAGGAAGATATCCTCACAGAGACGTGAAAGGTTCGTAGCCGCGTTCGAGGCTGCGCTCGCCGACTCGACCGCGAAGTCACGTGACGCTACCCCGTCCATCGAGTTACGTGTCGGCGAGTCGAATCCGAGAAGCTCAGTCGTTCTGTGTCTGTCTATCCCGAAGCCCGTCCCCGCGAAGGCGGCACTTCCGAGAGGATTCCGGTTGACCCTTCGGTATACGTCGAGGAGGCGGTCGACGTCCCTCTCGAAAGCCGCGGCGTGGGCGAGGAGATGGTGTCCGACCGTCGTGGGCTGTGCACGCTGGAGATGTGTGTAACCCGAGACGAGCCAGTCTGAGGTCTCCTCGGCGCGGTCGACGAGAGACTCACGGAGACCGATGAGCGAAGAAGCGAGACGGAGTATCTCTTCTCTCAGACGGAGACGGATACACGTCGCGACCTCGTCGTTGCGCGAACGTGCGGTATGGAGACGTCCACCGACGTCCTCTCCGACTCTGTCTATCACGGCTTCCTCTATCGCGGGATGTACGTCCTCGTGTCCCTCGGGGAGAGCGTCGAATCCCTCTTTTTCGACCTCGTCGAGTGCACCGAGTATCGACGCCGCGTCGTCCTCGTCGAGTATTCCCTGTTCGGCGAGCATCACTACGTGGGCGCGTCCTACGTCTATGTCTGCCTCGAATATCCAGTCGTCGGAGTCGAAAGACGACAGGAACCGTGTCACGTCCTCGTCGGTCGCAGACAGACGTCCACGTCTGACTAGATCGGTCATACCCTGAGTACTTCGTCCAACCACTTGACTTTCGCCTTTCCACAAATCTCTGATCTGTGTTTGTGTTACAGCCAACCGAAGATCACGTATTTCCGAAGGAGATAAGCCGTATAAGAGGTTAGGTAACGTCGTAAGTCCCGTGGTGTAGCGGCCAATCATAGGGGCCTTTGGAGCCCCTGACGGCGGTTCGAATCCGCCCGGGACTACTTCGAACACAGTTCTCAGAGCACCTCGCGGATTCGAATTAGGGATGGTACTGACCGAGGTTCGAATCCGCCCGGGACTATCCTCTCTTGCGATTAACATCTGGTAAAATCTCTGAAATTAAAGATGTCTTTACCGTCCATCAAATACATCTAACAACCCATTTACTCGGTTAGACCACAGTTTTTCTTAAATATATAAGCGGTCACAGAACATATCTTACCGTAGCTGGTATACTCAGACATGCCAGAGGAGTCTCTGACGGAAGAATGGCAGATAGCGACCTCGGCTTTATCATACTCCTCGTGTCCGGGATGACACTCCCGACGAGTACAAGATACAAGTATCTTGTCCTCCGAAGCCGGATGACGTTCCGGGCGACAGTGGTACTGGTTCTGATCAGCAGTCTCGCCCGGGAAACAGCAGAGGTAGGTAGTACCTCAAGATCAGGCGACGTCCCTCTCCTCTGTGAATACAACTCTTTCCTCGTCGGACTCTATCTCAGTCTCGATAGTTATCAGACCGTCGTTCGACCTGATCTTCATTCCTCCTCCGAGACCTACGTCTACCCTCTGGGTCGTCGTATAGCTGTCTCCTGCTTTTAAGTCGCCTACCGTCTTTCTCCCCTCCCATACGAGGTCACCGCCCGAGTAGATACTCGTACTGACTTCTACGCTGTGGGCGTCGGCGTCGCCTGTGTTATAGAGTGTCGAGGTCACGTCTCTACACGTAGTTCCACAGCTCTCTATACTGCTTGTCTCGATCCTGAACTCCACAGACGCCTCGCCGGAGCCGTCTCTTACCTCTTCCTCTCCCGTCTGAGCCCCCGTCGGACTCTCATCGGGGATCTGGCTCTCGCTCTGGTTTTGGCTCCGGATATCGGACTCTTTCTCCGAAGGGTCGGCTGGACTCAGTAGAACGACTCCCACGACCACTATGACTCCTATAACTGCTACGACCGATACTTTTTCCTTGTTCATGCTTAACCCAGTACTTCGAGGACTTCGATCTCTCCTAAACCGCTTAGAACGACTCCTGCCAAGAAGCCGACTCCACCAAGTACGGTACCTCCCGCGATAAATCCTATGACACCTGCTCTTAGAGGCTCCATGTCTTAATTAACTCCCGAGGACAGTTCAGTACCCCAAGTAGTTCTATTCAGTTCGAGTCTTTTTCGGAGTTTTTCGGAAGACTACCGGCAACAGACTTTAGAGATTCCGAGCCGTAGTCGAAGACTGACCTATCTGACCTACGTGAGCCCAACTCAAATCTGACCTACGTGGGACCAACTCAAAATGAGACGTGTGTCACCCAGAAGTATAGCCCTCCTCGGATCTATCTGTCTGATCGTGGCTGTAGCACTGCTTACCTTCTCTGTCGACGTCGACCCGACGGGCTCGAAAACCAAAACCATGTCAGGCTCCTCCGTCGACGACTCCGACAGAATCAGTTACATACAAGACCAGCCGCGTGACCCGACTCTCCGAGGGCTTGTCGTCCACCGCGAGGTCAAGAACCGAAAGCCACGTATATACGTCTACCTGAGAGGAAGAGGCGCGGAGGTCTCGGGAAGTCTGAGTCTGAGAGACGCACGTATAACCCGGATCGAGAACGCGAGCGGTAACACGGGACTCGAAAGACCGCACAACTCCAAGCCGAACCTCGAAAGACCGAATCTGTCGGTGTCGAACAACGAATCAGTCTACGACGACGAGATCCACCACCCGGAAGGCTCTAACAGACTCAAGTACTCCATGAAGACGGGAAGGCTAGCCGACGCCTTCTCAGTCTACTACAAGCCCACCGGATCAAGTCCCTCGTTCTCGGTTGAGTTCGTCGAGTCTGAGAGGATTCCCTCGTCAGTCTACATAGGAGGATCGAACCCCGTACGTGTTCCTACTGAGACCGCGATACCTCTGGGGTACACAGCCGAGAACGACACAGACGGCGACGGTATACTCGACTCCGACGAGGACGCCGGCATAACGACTTCTGACGGAGAAGTATACGTGACCAACTCCAGCAGACGTGACACAGACCGGGACGGACTCACGGATCGAGACGAAATCGGAAAACGTGCGGGCGATCTCTACTACGGGACTGTCTCCGACCCAGGACACAGAGACACAGACACCGACGGTCTGACCGACGCCGAGGAGGTAGCCACCGGAACAGACCCCTTCGGGGAGGACACCGACGGAGACGGTGTTCCCGACAGCTTCGACGTGAGACCCAAGGTCAGAGACACCGATCCGGCTTAGAGAAGACAGTATGTTTCTTTCGACCTTACACGATCCCACCGGGACAAGAAATATCGGTACTTCCCAACTGAGTTAGCTCAGGGTCTTTGTTGAAGCCGGCTTGG
>JAXIOF010000021.1 GCA_034190545.1 Candidatus Afararchaeum irisae
ACTCGCCGTCTCAGTCGTCAGCGACCATACTTTCCTCGGTCGCGGCACAGCGGTTGGGACCTAGTTCGAGTTCGTCTTCCTCGGCTTTGTCCTCAGGCTCATAGTCGCCGCTGTTGGTAGCGATGACCTTCTCGTAGTTGGGGGGCTTCGAGGGAATGTTGTCGAACATGTACTCGACGAAGTCGTCCTCGTCCATCTGGAGAGCGCGGTTGTTCTGTCTGAGGTAGCCGACAGTCGTCATCATAGGTGTACCGGGTGTGACGTCGATGAACTCTCCGCCGTCTGTGACCGAGAAATGTCCCGGAAGTATCTTGACTGTGTCGGGCTCCGAGAGTATCTTGTCGTGGAGGGTGTCGTACTGCATCTCGGCTCCTCCCTTTGCCTCGTCTCCCGCGAACTGGAGCTCAGTACGTCCTATCGACTCGACGAAGACCGTGTCTCCCGTCGTCAGTGCCTCGTCGTTGATGAGATACGACGTCATTCCCGTCGTGTGCCCCGGCGTCGGGATCGCCTTTATCTCTACGTTCTCTCCAACTTCGAGTACCTCGTTCTGGTCTAAGCCGTCGAAGTCGTAGTCGGGGTCTCTCGTTCTCGCTCTCTCTCCTAAGTGGTACGGAACGTCGAGTTCGTCTGCGAGTCTACGTCCTCCCGAGATATGGTCTGCGTGGATATGTGTGTCTAAGACGTGGGTGATCTTGTAGCCGTACTCCGACGCAGTGTCACGGAACTTCTTCGTCGCACGTGTGACATCTATCGCCGCAGCCTCTCCCGTCGCCTTGTCACCGACTATGTATCCGAGGCAGCCCTTCGATCTCCTCTGAAGCTGTATGATCTCTATCTCGTCGCTCTGTGTAGCGATAGGCACGACGTCGTAGACCATGCTCCACGCTTCCATGCCGCCCTCGACACTCTTCACGTCGTCGTATCCCTCTCCTTCGAGATACTCGGCGAAGTCCTTCGACGACTTGCCCTTCGCACAGACTGTGACTACCTCGGTGTCCTCGTCTATGCCGTACTCGTCGACGACGTCTTCCCAGTCACCTCTGAGCTCGTCGTCGGAGTGGGAGTACTCGACGTTGACCGCGCCGCCGATGTGCCAGTTCTCGTAGTCCTCCTGGTTTCTCGTGTCGACTAAGACGTAGTCGTCGTCGCTGTCCTGCTTGTCTCTGAGCTCCTCTACGGTTATC
>JAXIOF010000022.1 GCA_034190545.1 Candidatus Afararchaeum irisae
GTCAGGTGTATACCCGAGTAAGTGTAAGTCCTTCTCCTCGCCGTTTTCGTCATCCCCTCGAAGCTCCCTACCCAGTTCCATGTACTCGTATGCGTTCTGAGAGTAGGAGACACGACGGGTCTCTGTCGCCCAAAGGAGCGCGTTGAACTCTTGGACATGGGCAGGTCTCTCCTCGATCTCCTCGAACGTATCCGTCATATAAGAACTGAGGTACGCAGACAGATTATTGATGTACTCCTCGTCGGAGTTAAGATAATCCTCGTCACGGTCACGACGAGTTACACGATTAACGCTTACGGCGTCAACGTGCGCCTCTTTGCCCGCACCGACACAGTTCCGTAGGTGCGCCTCTACGGGCTGTCTGAAGAGGTCTCGGCTTACGTGACCTCGAACGAACACCGCGACATGAGTATGCGCGTATCCACTCTCGTGAGGTTCTAGGATACGCGCAAAAACGTGTTCGCGGGAGTCAGGCACAGCGCGATTAAGTGCCTCTCGGACGGAGTCCCACGAAGAAGTATGTTCGAGGAGATGGTCAACTGGTGCGCGCCAGCCATCTCTCTTGTTCTTTGAGCTAGAGGTTAGGCTGAGTAGTGCAGTAGTAAACTCACCCCACCTGTGTCTGAGTCCCCGCTCTAAGTCAGCGAGACGGCTATACTCTCTCTTGGCTCCCTCCGGCGCGAAACGGACGTTTGGCTCGACTGTCGTACGATCTCCGTCGGCGTCCTCGAAGACGAGCGCGCCGGCGTCTTCCGTGTAGCCTTCAAGCCAGTTCTGGTACGCCCATCTACATCCTGCCCAGTCAGATACGTCCCCGTCGTCGGTGACGACCTCCTCGCGGAGTTCGACACCGTCCCGCGCCGTAAGTGGTCTCCGGGCTTTGTTCCCGTCAGACTCAACGAGTCTCTGAGTCCCTTCAGGCACTTCGTCCGGCGATAAATCGCCGTACGGCGTGTCCTTGGAGATGGTCGTTGACTTATACTTGTGTTGCCAAGGGCTAAGGTCAGTTCGGCGGTCTAAGTCCTTACTCCAAGAGTACCCCGACGTACTCAAGACCGACCACCTCCTCGA
>JAXIOF010000023.1 GCA_034190545.1 Candidatus Afararchaeum irisae
GGCACTCGTCGTTGGTACACCGGAACGTGGCTTGTGCGGCTCTGTTTCCGATGTGACCGCACTCGTAGCACATCTGGCTGGTGTACTCCGGTCGGACGTACTCGACTGGAATACCGGCCTCTCGCGCTTTGTCCTCGACGCGGTTCTGTAACCGAGCGAACGCCCACGCATGGAGTCGTCGGTTCATATACGCGCCGTAGTCCAATTCTTCGCGGATATACGTCAGATTCTCCATCACCAGCACCGGCTTCTCGAATTGCCGGGCGTACTCGACGGCCTGCCGAGACGCCTTCTCGACAATATCGGTGAGCGCGTTCTGGTAGTGGTTGAATCGCTCGTTCATCCGCCACTCGGCGGCGTCACGCTCTTGAAGGCGCTTCAGGGTGGTGTGCATCTCTTTTCGGAGATGTTTGGCACGGCTCCCGTCACACACGAACGGGCCAGTTGGTGAACCGTCCTTGAGGGCACAGCCCGTTATCAGGGCAGTTTCACCAATGTCCAGACCGATGTGCGTCACGTCGTCGCCGTCTGTCGCGTAGTCGGGTTCTTCGAACGGAAACTCGACAGTGACGTGTAGCGTCCACGATGTACGATTCCGTTGCAGTCGGAGTTGGCCTGCCGACGCTTCACCGTCCACGAGGTCGTGCCACAGACCCTCCTGTTCGGGGTTGATGCGAAGAGGTATCCAGAAATTCGTTCCGCGACCGGGCTGGGGCACCCACCACGTAAACTCGTAGTCCCGTTCCGGTGAGTGGTCGAACTCGGCGGCTTGGTTGGTGAGTCGAACCGGGTGGTCGTCGTCCAACTCCTGTGCATCGTAGATTCCGTGCAGTTGCGGGACGTAGTTGCACAGAGCCGCTTTCGCCTGATACGGGAGGTCGTAAGGTGTCACCACGTCACTGGTTGCGCTCATCGTGTCACACCCGGCGTCGAATGCCTCGTGTAGACCCTCACGGTAGGTTTCGAGCAGGTCACACAGTTTCCGCTCCTTGTGTGCTGTCGGCGGCGCGAGGGTCGCTTCGAGCGTCTTAGTCGTCGTTTCCATCTGTCTCTAACCCTTGTTCAATTAGCTCGCGGTAGGCACGCGGATGGCGGATGCCATTCTCACGAGCGTACTCTTTGACTCGCTCGTGTAGGTCGCCACCGCGCTCCATATCTATCTCCGTTCGCACAAGAATTTGTACGTTTCTGCCCTACTAAATACTTACGTTGGGTATTCAGTCAGGCAACAGTCACGGAGATTGTGGCACGGAGCTTACGCGATTCACTCCCGTTCGCCAGACTGCGTCTGGCGGGCAACCAGAATCCTGTGGATTCTGGGTGACGTCCCCAGAACGCGAAGCGTTCTGGTGTGCGAACAAATCGCGCAGCGATTTGTCAACGCCCTGTTCGGTTCTCGGGTCTGACTAAGCGTCGGAACACTCGTCGTTCGCGGGAAGGGCGGGATTCTCTCGCTGTATCAAGATAGAGGCTTTTTTGTGGTCTCCGCTTTACTCTAAGCCTAATGTCCGATCCTGACCCCGAATCCGGCGACTACCGTATAGAGAGAGACTCGATGGGAGAGGTGGAGGTTCCCGAGGACGCCCTCTACGGCGCGCAGACACAGAGGGCGATAGACAACTTCCCCGTCTCCGATCTGCGTTTCGGGAGACGTTTCATACGCTCGATAGGTATCGTCAAGAAGTCGGCAGCCGAGACCAACGTCGAGCTAGGTCTTCTCGACGAAGACAAGGCAGAGGCGATACGTGAGGCGTGTGACGAGGTCATAGACGGCGAACACGACGACGAGTTCCCCGTCGACATATTCCAGACGGGAAGCGGAACCTCGACCAACATGAACGCCAACGAGGTCATAGCCAACCGTGCGATAGAGATACGTGGAGGCGACAAGGGTACCCGTTCGGTACATCCCAACGACGACGTAAACATGGGTCAGTCGAGCAACGACGTGATCCCGACGTCGATACATATAGCAGTCCTCACAGCGATAGAGGACGATCTCATACCCGCACTCGAAACTCTTGAGACTGCCTTCGATCAGAAGGCGGAAGAGTTCGACGACATCGTCAAGACGGGACGTACACATCTCCAGGACGCGACTCCCGTACGTCTCGGACAGGAGTTCTCGGGCTACGCGAGCCAGATAAGCCACAGCATCGAGAGGGTCAAGAAGACACGTGACTCGCTCTCAGAGCTCGCGATAGGCGGCACTGCCGTCGGCACGGGACTCAACACACATCCCGACTTCCCGACCCTGATGGCAGAAAAGATCTCGGAGAAGACCGGAGTCGAGTTCAGAGAGGCGGAGAACCATTTCGAGGCTCAGGCTAACAGGGACGCACTCGTCGAGACGAGCGGTGCTCTTAAGACAGTCGCGTCGTCGATGATGAAGATAGCCAACGACCTGAGATGGATGTCGAGCGGTCCACGTACGGGATTCGGCGAGATCGACCTGCCGACAGTACAGCCCGGATCGTCGATAATGCCCGGGAAGATCAACCCCGTCATACCCGAGTCTGTATGTCAGGTCGCCGCACAGGTCATAGGCAACGACGCCGCTGTCAACGTCGGAGGACAGGCGGGCAACTTCGAGCTAAACGTCATGAAGCCCGTGATGGCACACAACGTACTCGAATCAGCCGAGATACTCGCCAACGTCTCCGAGATACTCGCCGAGGACTGTGTCGAGGGAACCGAGGCGAACGAGGAGGTCTGTGAGACCTACGCAGAGGAGAGCCTCTCGATAGTCACCGCTCTCGCTCCCCATATAGGATACGACGACGCCGCGAAGATAGCCAAGAAGGCACTCGACGAGGGCAAGACGATAAAGGAGGTCGCCCTCGAAGAAGACGCTATGGACGAGGACGAGCTAGATGAGGTTCTCGACCCGATGGCGATGACCGAGCGCGGAATCCTATAAAGCCATTTCAACCTTCACGACTTATTTCTTTCATGGACAGGGATCTAGAGACGGAGTACGACGGACGCGACCTGCCCGAGGGCTGGGTCGTCTGGTCCGAGGACGAGGGCGTCGTGATCTGTTACCGACCCGACGTCTTCAACGCTGAGGACTACCCACGACGGTGCCTACCCCTCGTGACTGTCGTCGAGGCTGACACCGGGAGCATAGGCGGACGTACCGGCTGGAGGGTCAGCCTCTTCGTGGAGGTCGACGTCGAGGCACACACCGTGGGACGTGTTCTTCCCGACTACGACGCCGCAGTCGACTACATGGTCGAGGTAGCCGAGGAGTTCAACGCCGGCGACTTCGACCTCCGGGGCTTCTACGCTGAGGAGGACGTACGTGACGACTACATAGAACGGATAGAAGAAGAGATAGACTAACTAAACTATCCCTCGTTATCGTTATCTTTCTTTATCTCCTCAAGCTCCTTCTCGACCTCGTCGTCGGTCTCTGAGTCCCTGCTCTCACTCTCTCCCGAATCCTTCCCGTCGCCGTCCTTTTCCGTCTCCCCGCCCCCCTCTTTCTTGAGAGTCTCAAGCTCCTCCTCAACGGCGTTCTGAGACGAGATCTCTTCTAACTCGTCGTCTATCGAGTCGGAGTCCTCGAACGGCGACTCTAAGTCGCCTTCCTGATCCATCTCGTCTAGGGCTTCCGAACGCGCCTTCATCTCGTCGAGCTCTTCCTGTGCCCTCTCGACAGTCCTGTCGATGTTCTCCATCTCGTCGCCCGCGCCGCTCACAGCCTCATTGACCTTCACCGACGCCTCGGCGGCGGAGTACTCCGCTTTCATGCTATCCTTCTTCGTCTTGAAGTCCTCTATCTTCGTCCTGAGCCTCTCGCGTTTCTCCTTGAGATCTTTCTCCTGTGTCTCAAGACGCTGTATCTTCTCGTCAAGATCCTCTATCTGTGACACAGCAGACTGCTTCTTTTCGAGAGCCTTCCTCGCTAAGTCGTCCCTGTCCTGATCCACGGCTTCACGTGCCTGCTTATTGCGTTCGTCGACTTCTTCCTCTAACTTCCTCTTCCTCATCTCAAGACGTTTCTTAGACGTCTTGAGGTCTGTGAGTCCCTTGTTGACCTTCTGTTCCTCGTCCTTGAGATCCTCGTAAGCCTGGTCGAGTGTCTCGTACGGATCCTCGAAACGTCCTATAAGAGAGTTCAGCTTAGTACGTACGAGGTTGGTGAGACGCTGTATCACTCCCATAAAGGAATTTGGCGTCTTAAACAGATAAGTCTAAGGCAAGTCGTACGTCACTAAGCTATTGCCGAGACGAGACGTTCGAGATGTATCCTCTCGTTGTTGCCCCCTGCCTCCGACATCTCGTCCTCGACCTCTCCTATCAGACGTACTATCCTCGCTGCCTCAGTGTCGTCTATCTCAGACCTGCGTACTTCGTCTACGAGAGCTTCGAGTATCTCGACACCCGAGAAGCCCTCGTCTATCAGAAGGTCGTCGATAACATCTACTGCGTCTTCGAAGTTACCCTCGCGCGACAGACTCAGCACCTCGCCGATGTCTCCACCTGTGACCGAGTCTATGACGTCGTTCGCGTTCGACATCGTGATGACGTCTTTCTCCGAGGCGACCGTCTGTAGGGTCAGAACCGCCTCACGCAGGTTTCCGTCGGCTTCCTCGGCTATGAACTCCAGACCCATACCGTCGTACTCGATGTCTTCCTCGCGGGCTATCTGCCTGAGTCTGTCCCTCACGCGGTCTCTCGTCGGAGCACCCAGGGACACAGAGAAACACCTCGATCTTATCGGAGGTATCACGGCTGAAGACAACCGCGTCGTGAGTATGAACTGGCACGTCTCGGAGTGACGTTCCATCACCCTTCTGAGCGACTCCTGAAAGTCACGTCTCATGCTCTCGGCGTTGTCGATTACGAGGGTCTTGAATCCGGTTCCGACAGTCGTGTGTGAGGCGATCTCCTTGAGGACGTGGTTCATGAGGTCTGCCTTCGACGAGTTACGGCGTCTCTTCGAGGTTATGAAGCCCTCGAAACGCGGGTCATCGGCTATCTCCTTCTTAGTCATTCCGAAGAAGTCGGAGGCGTTGAGGACGAAGACCGAGTTCTCGTATGCGTCTCCGTGTTCCTCGCTCGCTATCGCTTTGGCTGCGGCGGTCTTTCCGACCCCCTCGGAGCCGTGTATCAGCGCGTTGAGGCGTCCCTCGGCTACGTTCCTCAGGAGACTCTCGGCGTCGGGATGTACGGACGAGACCTCGTCGATGCTTCGAGGTGAGTGCTTAGAAGTCCAGAGATCCGACTCGGTCATGGTATAGAAGAGATAAGTCTCCTCTCGGTATAAACTCAGTGACCTTCTTTCTCAGGGTTCGGGTATAGCGACGATCCTCCGACGACGAAGAGGACGAGGAAGACGAGAAGTAGACGCGGCAGAGCCGACCCCGCTACGTCGGGAAAGACACCCGAGGCTCCTATGAGTCCACCCATCAGTACTGCGTCTCTCTCTCTGAGGTCGGGGTACGACGTGTCGATCACCATGAGGTACGCGAGTACAGACGTGAGACCGACGAAGAAGACTGACGGAGTCCCGAGGTCGGAGAGGTAAGCCGACGCGACTGTGATACCCGAGAGTGTCGACGGTACTCCCGTGAACCCCGGTGAGTCGGAGTCCTTGACGTTGTAGACCGCAAGACGTACGACCGCCGAGAGGAGAAAGACGACGGGGAGAACCGAGATGTACGTGTACTCGCCTCTCGTGAGGACATAGACGAGCGAGGCGGGCACGAGACCGAACGAGACTGCGTCAGCGAGTGAGTCGAGTTCGACGCCTATCTGACTCGTTCCCGACTGACGCGCTAATATACCGTCGAGTCCGTCGGCGACCCCGGCTATCAGAACCAGGCGCGCCGCTGTATCTGTGTCACCTGAGAGGAGGAAGGTAACCGCGGCGAACCCCAGAGCCGTGTTAGTGAGAGAGACGACGTCAGGAGTCCGAAGCAGAGTCACGAGTCGGGGTCGTGGTGCCATCTGAAACAACGCGTGGTGTCCGTGAGCATAAAGGCTTCGTGTCTCGTACCGCGGCGTACTCGGGGACTCCGACAGATTTAACTTAAACTGTGGTATAGTATGACGTATGCAAGTGTTTGGGCTGGAACAAGGAAGCAGTACCTACTGGGCTTTGGTCACGGCTATAGGACTAGTCGTAGTCGGTGTTATAATACTCAACCAGATACTCAGCGGGACACTCGTACTCAAAGACTAGCCTGAGATGTCTGAGATCAGGAGCCTTCTTGTAACTCACAAGTGGGCGGAGGTCAACGAGCTAGAGGAGGTCTGTAAGCCCGACATAGACTACCTCCTAGAGAGTCTGGAGTCTAAGAAGGGGATTCGGGAGGCGTTCGTGCTCCAGACGTGTAACAGAGCCGAGTTCTACGTTACGGGTGACTCGCCGAGGGAGGCTCTCCAGGAGATCGCCGACGAGATAGAGATAGACCGCGAGCTCAGGAAGTATAAGGGACACACAGAGTCGGTACGTCATCTGATGCGTCTCGCGTGTGGTCTCGAAAGCATGGTTCTCGGCGAGGACGAGATACTCGGTCAGATAAGGGAGGCGTACCACGAGGCTTCCGAGAAGGGTCATCTTGACAGCACCCTCGACACAGCCATAATAAAGTCGATACATCTCGGCGAGAGGGCGCGTTCGGAGACACGTATAAACGAGGGCAATGCCTCGATGGGAAGTGCAGCCGTCGAGGTCGCGAAGGAACGTCTAGGCGACCTCTCGGGTATAACAGTTCTCGTGATAGGCGCGGGAGACATGGGCGAGCTAGTCTCGAAGGCTCTCGCTTCGAGGGACAAGGAGTACGACGACATACTCGTGGCTAACCGGACGTTCGAGACGGCTGCGAAGCTCGCAGACGACATAGGTGGCGAGCCCGTCAAGTTCGCCGAGCTATCGAGACATCTCCACGACGCCGACATAGTCGTGACAGCGACGGGTGCTCCCCATCCCATATTCGACAAGTCAGACCTTGATGGGCACGAACTCCTCGTAGTCGACCTCGCCAACCCGCGTGACGTCAACCAGAACGCCGACGAACTCGACGACGTAGATGTCGTAGACATAGACGATCTCTCACAGGTCAGCGACTCGTCTCTTCAGACACGCAGAGAGGCGGCAGAGAGGGTGGAGGAGATGATCTCGGACGAGATGGAGGTTCTCGAACGCAAGCTCAACGAGAAGGCGGCACAGGAGATGCTTTCGAGGATCTACAGCTACGCCGAGGGTCTGAGAGAGACAGAGACCCAGAGAGCCTTCGAGAGACTCGAGGAGAACGGAAGAGGACTCTCCGACGACGAGAAGGAGATAATAAACGACCTCACTCGGTCGCTCGTCTCACAGCTTCTCTCCGACCCCACGAAGTCGCTCAAGAAGGCGGCGGCGTCAGAGGACTACGAGACACTCCAGTCGGCGTCACGTATATTCCGCCTCAGCGACTCGGAGTCGTCAGAGCCCCCGGCTCCGACAGGGGCACGTGAGGAGGTCGGCTACGTACCGGGTTCGAGTGAGTCGTAGAGTATCTCAAGCAGTTCATCGGAGCCGTACGAACTTTGTTCTACGCCGTAGTCTTCTCCACCGGGGAAGCCTCCGTACTCCTCGGCTCTCTCGTATGCCCATCCACCACCGGGCGGCAGGTCTGTTATGGGTGTTATCTGGTTTCCTCCCCACTCCTCGTAGGCTCCCTCGTAGACACGGACGTTGTATCCCATGTCTGTCAGGAGAGGGAGCGGCAGAGCACCCCTAACGGCTGTCTGGCAGTACGAGATAACGGTCTGGTCGCGGCTTATACCTAACTCTCCGAGCTCCGACGATACCTCGTCGACAGGACGCAGATGTGCGGGGCTACGGATTATCTCGCTAGTTCCCACGGTCGTTAGCTCGTCGTTGTCGGGGTCTGTGAGGAGACGTCTCCACGGAAGAAGCTCCGCGCCGGGTATATGTCCCCCGCGGTGGTTCATCCCCTCGCGCGAGCCGCTGGGTCCTCCGTGGCGTCTCACCTCTGTCCCGGTGTACTCGACGAAGTCCCTGTTGTCTACGAAGACAGCCGAGTCGTCGTTGAGATGTCTCATAACGTCGACTCCGGTCACGATGAGATCCTCCGCGGGACCGTTGTGTGAGTAGTCGGCTTCTGATGGCTCGGCTAAGCTCTCTGAGGTCGCGCCTCCCTCCTCGACCCAGTAGGTTCGGTTGCCCTCGAAGAGCTTTACGTCTCCCTCGTGTCCCGCCCAGATGAAGCTCTTGACGACCGTAGCCGCCCAGAGACCTCCGAACTCGTCGTAGACCACGACGTCGTCTGTCTCCGAGATACCGTTCTGACCGAAGACTTCGGCGAGGTCGTCGGGTCTCTTCATGATGCCGTTGACCTCGAAATGGAGAGGCGTCGCCGGAGCCCCCCTCGTCTGACCCGCGTCGAGCCCGACAGCACCGTCTATGTACCCCGTACCGTCGACGGGACTAGCGTCTACCACGGTCACGTCGTCTATGTTGTCGGAGAGCCAAGAAGCAGTCGCGACGTGTTGAGCCTCTTCCCACGACTCTATGTCGGAGCCTCCACCTGAGTCCGATCCAGTCCCCCCACCACCATCCTGCCCCCCCGTCTGTTGCGTTTCTGTCTGCCCCATACACCCCGCTACTGACACTCCCCCCGTTACTACACCGACCTTCTTAAGGAAGTCACGTCTCGATTCTTTCATTTTGTTTCCCCCGATTGACCACCTACCAATCCGAGACTCATATATCTAGGGCTCGTCTCCGTGACAACGACAGCCTTTTAGAGCCAGTCACACATTCCTAACCCAACTACATGAAAGACCCCGAGAGCCTCGGCGACACGAAGGTGAGAGATGTCTCGAAGGACGAAGTCTGTGTTCTCATACCCACTCTCAACGAGGAGGGAGCCATAGGAGAGGTCATCGAGGGGTTCTCGGGATTAGGATTCGACAACATACTCGTTATCGACGGCGGGAGCGACGACACGACACGTGAGATAGCCCGCGAGAAGGGAGCACGTGTCGTAGTTCAGTCGGGGAAAGGAAAGGGACAGGCGGTACAGGAGGCGATAAACCTCATAGACGAGCCCTACGTCGTGATGGTAGACGGCGACGGAACCTACGACCCTGACGAGGTCGACAGACTACTCGAACCCCTCGAAAGGGGCTACGACCACGTACTCGGAAACCGCCTCTCAGACCCCGACGAGGGAGCCTTCACGCGTCTCAACTACGCCGGCAACAGGATCTTCAACTCCGTCTTCAGTCTCGCACACGGCAGAGACCTCAGCGACATACTCACCGGCTACCGTGCCTTCACGACACAGTCGGCTGAGGATCTCTACTTAGAGGAGAAAGGCTTCGGCATAGAGACCGAGATGACAGTCGAATCACTCAAACACGACCAAGACGTCGTGAGCGTTCCTATCTCTTACAGGTCACGTCCCGAGACCGCCGACACTAAGCTCCATCCAATCAAGGACGGCGCGAGGATAGCCTACACTATCTACCGTATGACCAAGACCAACAACCCACTCTTTTACTTCGGGAGCATAGGAGGACTCCTCTTCTTAATGGGATTTGTCTCGGGTCTCTACGTAGTCTACGACAGGTACGTCAACGGAATAAGCCGTAACCTCCTCGCTGTCCTCACCGCACTCCTCGTCCTCGCGGGGGTTCAGCTATTCATATTCGGCTCCCTGAGCGACATACTCGTCGACCTCCACAGGGAGGAGATGAGAGAGATAAGGAGTCTGAAAGAAGAAGACGACGAGTAAAGTAGACCGGAAACTATTCTTATCTTATCTTATCTTAGTTCCTGCTGGGTCGGAGCCTCTCAGCACCCTTTCCGCGTGTCTCGAGACCACGGTTCGACTGTCCCGCGCTCGTCTTTCCGCGGAAGACACGTCCCGTCTGGCTCTCGTCACATACCCAGTTGAGGTCGGGGTCGTTCTGTACCGCGGGATGGTCGGGGTCGTAGAGTATGACCTCGAACCACTCCTGGTCTCCGTCGTCGCCGACCCAGTACGAGTTGACTATCTCTAGGTTTGTGAACCTGCGCGCAGTTCTCTCCTCGGCTATCCTCTGTGTGTTCTTCGTCGGAGTGACCCTCGTTACACCCGTCCTCTTCGACCTTCTTCCTGCCTTGAAACGCTGCTTCCTAGCTGTTCCCTTACGGACTCTCGTACGTGCGACGACTACACCCTGCTTAGCCTTATAGCCGAGAGACCTCGCCCTGTCTATACGCGTTGGTCTCTCGATCCTCTCAACTGCGCCCTGCTTCCTCCATCTCTGCATACGACTCCACTGAAGCTCGGAGATGTCACCTTCGTCGGTGTTCTTCCAGGCTTCCTGAACGTGTGAGTAGAACGATTTTGCCATAGTATCACTTGAATTTGGTCTTACTTACTCCCTTTGTTTGTCGCATATTTAAAAGAGTTGTTTTCGGTCTCACGAGCACGAGCCGTCGCCACAGATTTCGAGATAGGCGTCTATGTCCTCCGACTGAACTGTTCTCCTCTCGGCGTGGCGTGCGAGATCCGCCGCCGACGCCGCTATATCCTTCGCCCAGTCCTCTAAGTAGTCGGCGAGTACGAGACGTGCCTCCTTGCTAATCCTGTAGTTCTGAATGTCGAGACGTGCTATCCTGTCGACCGGAGCTATCGGCAGTCCGACTTCGTCCTTAGAAACCTCGGCGGGGTGGGTCTCGAAGCCGAAGTCGTCCGCCATCACCGTCTTACGTCCGTCTTCTGTAGCTTTCTCGGCGGCTTCGGCTGCGACCTCCGCGCCCTTTCTCTGTATAACCTCGGCGAGTCTCTCCGAAGCTCCTGCGCTCACGCGTATATCGGGGTCGGCGTCACGTATCAGGCTGTCGACGGGAGCGAAAGGGAGTTCGACCGTACGTGTCATCTTACCACAGTCACGGGAATCGACGCCCTTCTCACGATCTCCTGTGCGACGCTTCCCATGAGATCCTCCTGTTTCTGTGACATTCCCCTGTGTCCGACGTAGATCGCGTCGAACTCCTCGTCCTCGGCGTATCTAACTATCTCGTCAGCGGGGTCTCCGTAGAGTAGCTCGGTGGCGACGTCTATCCCGGAGTTCTCGTTCTCGGCTTCTGCGCGTGCGTCCTCGAGAACCGTCTCTCCCCTCGTCTCAGCCTCTGACATGTCCTCTATGAGCATGTCTCCTCCTTCGGAGTATATCTCAGGAACTGAGGAGTGGAGGAGAGTCACCGAAGCACCCAGACATTCGGCTATGTTCATGGCGTAACTCACGGCGTTATCGCTCTGGTCTGATCCATCGACCGCGACTGCGAACTTCATACCTTCTATACTCGGAGAGAGCGACTTAATAGCTTTCCATGTCTCCGACTAGTACGTGTCTAGAAATCCTTACCTATATACTTCGGGGAAGTCTTTAAATGTTTGGGATACGTTATTATAAGTATAATGGTTAATCTCAGATCATCCGAATCCGTCAGGGAGTACCAGGGCTCCGAGTCAGAGAAAGAGGAGGAGACGGAAGAGGAGACGGTACATGAATGTCCCGAGTGTGGCTCCGATAACCTCGTGGAGGACTCCGAGAGGGGCGAGACTGTCTGTCAGGACTGTGGACTCGTCGTCGAGGACGAGCAGGTCGACAGGGGTCCCGAGTGGCGCGCATTCGACTCGAAGGAGCGTGACGAGAAGTCACGTGTCGGGGCTCCCATGACACAGAGGATGCACGACAAGGGACTCACGACCAACATCGACTGGAGGGACAAGGACGCCTTCGGCCAGTCGCTCTCCGCCGACAGGCGCGCCCAGATGAAGAGGCTCCGTAAGTGGCAGAACCGCATAAGGACGAGCGGCTCTAAGGAGCGTAACTTACAGTTCGCTCTCGGGGAGATAGACCGTATGTCGTCGTCGCTCAACATACCCGAGAGCACGCGTGAGGTCGCCTCAATGATATACAGACGCGCGCTTGACGAGAACTTGCTCCCGGGACGTTCGATAGAGGGCGTCGCGGCTTCAGTGCTTTACGCGGCGTGCAGACAGGAGAACATACCACGTTCGCTCGACGAGATCGCTGAGGTCTCACGTGTCGAGAAACAGGAGGTAGCGAGAACCTACAGGTACGTCGCACGTCAGCTTAACCTCGAAATAGGTCCGACTGACCCCGCCGAGTTCGTACCGAGGTTCGCTTCTGACCTCGATCTCAGCGAGGAGGTACAGCAGAAGGCGAGCGACATAATACACGACACAGCCGAACAGGGTCTCCTCAGCGGCAAGTCGCCGACGGGATACGCCGCCGCCGCGATATATCTCGCTTCTATTCTGTGCAACGAGAAGAGGACACAGAAGGAGGTCGCCGAGGCGGCGAGTGTGACAGAGGTCACTATACGTAACCGTTACCACGAACAGGCGGAGGCTATCGGCGCTGGTGTGTAACCCAACTCTGTAACTCGGTTTTTATCCCCTTCTCTCACTCCATATATATGACATGGAGAATACAAGTAGAAGAAAAGCTATCGGTTCTAGATATTGAGTTGGCGAAAAAGAATATTAATTAGGACTTCTAATTCGTTTCGCAGCAAGCCATAACAGGTCAACCGCCGAAAGGACAAGAAGACCGGCAATAACCAGTTTGAGGAATGGGTACTTCCCAAATATAGTGTCCCATACGCTTGTAGATTCAAGCAAGAACACTACGAATATGAACAAGGCTGCTACGAGGTCACGATAACTACCCATCATGAATATATTGTTTCTGTTTCCTAATTACCTTTCGGACGGAGGTCATTGTGAGAGGACTTAGCAGATTGGTAACGCTATAAGCCCCCAAGGTGCTGGATTCCACCATTCTTTTTGGTAGAGAGCCCACTCCCACTCTCCATCATTGCATGCGCCAGCCCAGTCAGCGATTCCGAGTTCGATCGCCTGTTCGAGAGCACATCCTGAGTCGGCCACGAGAGCGCCAGGAATGAGTACATCGTCGATAACCCCGATCCCGGTCGGATCATCGGCAAAGAGAAACACTGTTGCTCCTCCGAGGACGGTACATGCTTGGTCCGTCTCATATACTCCTATCAGGTCATAGCCTGGGAACGAAGGTGCCATTAGTCCTTACCTCCACTTACCTTCGCAAGACTATTCGCTTGGCGAGTTACATTCACACCGTTACCAACAGACTTCACTTGATCATCGGAATAGTAGACCTTCGTAGCAGCTCCATCGTTTTCCGGTCGATTTACGATTACAGACATCTTAATGTCGTCTCCAGTGGAAGGTGAAAATGCATATCCCTTTGCCTCGCCACTATTATTGGATTTAAATGGAATTTCCAATTGCTTTCCCTCCTCATTGGACGGTATGTGGTGAAGCTGTTCACCTCTCTCCTCGCCCATATGCGGAGTAAAACCCTCCTCTTTCAGCGCCTTCTTCACCGCCTTGAACTGCTCCGAACTTCTCACTTCGGCGACGAACTCACGCTCGTCGTCCTCGTCCATCTCGCGCTCCTCTATCTCGTCGTCTTCTCTCTCATGTTCGTCGTCGTGTTCATCGTCATCATGGTCTTTTTTGTCTTCCTCATACTCGTCCTCTTCCTCGTCGGCTGCAACTGTGGGAATTCCAAATGCACCTATACCTGTTGCTAATCCTGCTCTTTGCAATACTGTACGCCTATCAATCTCTAACTCATTTTCTTCGTCGGCCATTTTATCAGGGGCCTCTTAATTCCATATAACTAATGTTACTTTACATTAAGGGGCGCTGTTAAGTTAAGCAGTTATTCCAGAACCAAGCGAACTGACGCAACCAGTTCTGGGTAGGTTCTACGCTTTTTCCGGTGAAAGAAGCGTAGAACGCATTGATTCTACGCTTAAGCTCCTGAAACCACCGTTCGATACGGTTTCTTACTCCGGTATGGATCACATACTGTTGGATACTGAGCCGCTGAAAAGCGGCTCCGTATCCTACAGCATTATCTGTAACTACCGCTTCTGGCAGTTCGTCGTATATTTCTTCGATCTCTCGTAGGAACTTGGTTGTCGTGAGGTAATTACGTGTAGGATAGAGATTTAGATGGACTACTTCCCTTGTTTCGGGATGAAGAGCGGCGAAGAGTGTAAACTCTTCCCCGCTCTGGGTTATAGACGTTTCATCCATAAGGATCACATCAGGGAGATCGTTGACTGGCTGAGAGCCAGTCAACTTCTCTCCGAGCTTATTAACCCATTCCCATACTGCCACATGAGAAACATCTACTCCTAACCAATTGAGAACCTTCTCGGTCTTGCGAAGGCTTAGTCCTGCATCGTACAGGACTAAGCCAAGCTCTACGTACGACTCGTCGGTTCTTTCTCTCTCGAAAAAGTCTACTTCTTCTAATACTTTCGTTAATACGGGGAGTTTGAATTTCATCATCAATATCTCATACACTCCCCATCCTAATCCTTAACTTAACACTGCCCATTAAGGGTTCGTCAAATGACGAGATCTTCGTCAAATGTCAGGGGGGTCCGTAATAGTATAAAAAAATTGGTGGTAAACACATCAGTTTTGAAGGGTTAACTCTAAGGGACATCACTCCCTATAGTTGCGACATGGATTCGGGCTCCGGTGAAGGGGACAAAGCAGTGAGCGATGTCTACTCAAGACTCGACGCCGACGTTTCGAGGGAAGAGTTCGAGGGCTTCGTCGAGAAGAAGGTCGAACAGATGGGGGGACTCTGTGACGTTCCGACCGCGGCGAAGTTAGTCGCCCACGAGATGAACGGCAGCGTAACCGACTCGGTAGAGGACATAACCACAGAGATGAGCGAGGTCAAGTTCACCGCGAAGGTCGTCGACATAGGCGATGTACGTAGCTTCGAGAGGGACGACGGAGACGACGGAAAGGTAGCTAACATAGAGGTCGGAGACGAGACGGGACGTGTACGTGTTGCACTCTGGGACGAGTACGCCGACTCGATAGACGAGTTATCCGTCGGAGACGTACTCAAGATAGGCGGCTCGCCGAGGGAGGGATACCGAGGCGGTGTAGAGGTCAGCGCGACAGAGGTCGAACCCGACGACGAGACCGATGTCGACGTTATCGACACTGCGACGTCTGTCGGGGATCTGACTGAGGGGATGTCGGAGGTCGAGATAGTCGCCGAGGTGATAGAGACCTCCGGTGTCAGAACCTTCGACCGCGATGAGGGAGAAGAGGGACGTGTCTCGAACCTCGTCGTAGGAGACGACACCGACTGGATACGTCTCACTCTCTGGGACGGAAGAGCCGACGACGTCAAGCGGCTGACCGAGGGCGACGTCGTGAGGGTCAAGGGTGGCTATACGAGGGTCGATGACGGCGACCTTGAACTCCACGTCGGTGACAGGGGTACCGTCGAGAAGACAGACGACGACGTCGAGTTCGTCCCCGACTCGACACCCATAGAAGACGTCGAGATAGACGAGACCTACGACATAGACGGCGTCGTCACAGACGTTGAGGAGACGAGGACCTTCACGAGGGACGACGGCAGCGAGGGCAGTGTCAGAAACATACGTGTGAGCGACCCGTCTGGAGAGATGCGCATCGCTCTCTGGGGCGAAAAAGCCGACATCCAACTCCGACCGGGCGACGAGATAAGTCTCACGTCGGTCTATGTCAAGGAAGGATGGAACGACGGCGTCGAGGGAAGCGTCAACTGGAACAGCACCGTGACTGTCGACGGTAACGGGTCACCACGTGAGGAGAACGCCGAGACACATGAAGAGGGTCTCGACAGCTTCACTTAACCGGTTTCTAGTCACATACCAAACAAGTTATACTCGCCATTCCACTATCCCCCAGTAATGAAGAGGCGTAACCTTCTCAAGCTTCTCGGAACTACTGCGGTAGCCTCGACAGCGGGCTGTACTAGTGTGATGGGGGGATCGTCGGGCAGTCAGACGTATCTCGACAAGCGCGAGAGTCAGAGGGCGAAGAGCGAGGCTCTGTCGTATCCCGCATATGGGGAGAAGCTACCGAAGGCGACTCTTACCGACCCCATAACAGGCGACGAGTACACGACGACGAAGGTCAATAATAACATACTGATGACCTTCTTCTATTCTCACTGTAACACGATCTGTCCACGTCTCATATCGACACTCAGCAACGTACAGGCAGACTCGATCAAGAACGACTACACCGACGAAGTCGTCTTTCTCCCTATAACCTTCGATCCCAAACGTGACACAGCCGACAGGCTCATAGAGTACGCCGACCAGATGAACATAAACCTCGACGTCGGAAACTGGCACTTCCTCAGACCTAAGTCCGTGAAGAGAGCAAAGGAAGTGGTCGCTGAGAAGTACGGTGTCGGCTTCCAGAAGGAGTCGGATGTCGGAACCCAGTATATGTTCACCCATCTAGGACTCATAATACTCGCCAATCCCAAGGGCTACGTTGAGAGGGCATGGACTATGACGACGACCTCGGGACCGTCGTGGCAGGAGGTACGTGACGCTCTCAAGAAGATCCGTAAGGCTGAGTCACAGGGGTAACAGATGAACCTATCACGTCGAGAGATTATTGCGGCTCTGGGTGGAACGGGTCTCACCGCTTTCGGGGCGTGGGTGGGTCTGACACGTCCCTTCTCAGACGACGGCTTCGAACCCGTTAAGATAGATACACTCGAAGCAAGCGGGAGCCAGCCAGGGACTATGACCGTCCCCGTCGAGGGGGAGGTGACCGTAGTAGACATATTCTCTACGACGTGTGCGCCGTGTGTTGACCAGATGGACTCGCTCGGAGCCGTCGAGTCACGTCTCGGAGATGAAGCCGTCTTCGTCTCTGTCACAAATCAGCTAGTCGGAGAGGAACTCTCGGTCACGAGGGACGACATACGTGACTGGTGGAACCGGAACGGCGGAGACTGGACGGTCGGCTTCGACGACGACGGAAAGCTCACGAGAGCCGTGAGTGCGACGGGAATGCCGTATCTCGTTATAGTCGACACCGACGGCGAGGTTGCGTGGAGCCACGCCGGAGTCGTCGGCGAGGAGAAGCTCACACGCGAGATCCGTGACGTTTTAGATGGTGGGTGAGAAATATACAGCAATGAGCGAGACGCGTAGCACGATAGAGGACTACATAAGGAGCAACCCGGGAGTCTACTTCAACCAGATAGTCAGGTCTCTCGACCCCGCTCCGGGACAGGTTCAGTACCATCTCCGGCGTCTCGAAGAGGGTAAAGACATAGTCGAACAGAGTCTCTACGGACACACACATTACTAGCCCGAGACCTACGGCGACTGGGAGAGGAACGCGCTCGCTCTCTTCCGGCGTGAGACCTCGCGCGAGATACTCATCCATCTCATAGACGAGAACGGCGCGAAGCCGTCGGAGATGACCGACGATCTCGGCATACCGAGGAGCACGCTTGAGTGGCATCTCGACCATCTTATCGAACAGGAGATAGTCGAGAAGGAGCGTGACATGGGAGGAAGGGTCAACGTCGTCCTCACTAAGCCTGAGAGGACGCGTGACCTCCTCGAAATAGTCTCTCCGTCTCTCCCCGACAAGCTCATCGACCGTTTCATACGTCTCTTCGACCAGCTCTAGTTTTAGACGTACATACCAGAACGCAGTTTATTCTGAGAGGGTTACACAGAGTATAGAACAGAACATGGATCGGCGCGGTAGTCGTAGTCACAGTCGAGACAACGCGAGAGGCATAAGAAGACGTGAGTTCCTCAAGTCGGCAGTCGCGATAGGAGGAGCCTCGGCGCTCGCGGCGTGTATGGGACGTTCCGACGACAGTATACCACGCGGTGGGACGTCTAAGCTACCCGAGAGACAGCACGCGTGGAACGACTACCTCAGACACGACGACCACGGAAACCCACTGAACCCCCGCCACCACGTCCTCGTCTTCCTCGACTACTCCGGAGATGTCCCGTCAGAAGAAGACCGCGACTCGGTCGAAGAGTCCCTCAGCGACCTCGAAGAAGCCTTCGCGTGGGGAAGCGACGGTCTCCTCTTCACAGTCGGCTACTCGCCCTACTACTTCGAGAGGTTCGACGCCGATACACCGACATCGATAGAGCTTCCGAAGCCCGAGCCTCTCGCCGACTTCGAGAGTCCCGACCCCGACAAGTACGACGCCGTCTTACATCTCGCTAGCGACCACGCGACTGCGGTACTCTCCGCCGAGGAGGCACTCCTGGGCGAGGTCGACGAGGCGAACGGAGTTGAGGTCTCTCCGCTCGATGGTATCTTCGAGAGAAACGAGAGACGCACGGGCTTCGTGGGTGAGGGACTTCCCGCCCAGAACCAGGACGTCGACGGTATACCTGACTCGGAGCCAGTAGACGAAGACGCGCCTATGTACATGGGATTCAAGTCTGGCTTCTTGAAGAACCAGGCGACAGAGGACAGGGTCACAGTAGACGAAGGTGGGTTCGCGGGAGGTACGACACAGCACGTCTCACGTCTCAGACTTAGGCTCGAACAGTGGTACGAACAGGACAGCCGTTACCAGAGGGTCGGAAAGATGTTCTGTCCCGCACACGCTCAGGAAGGGAGGGTCGAGGGGACGGGCGAGAGCCTCGGTGACTCTAGCCGTATGGAGGACTGCGGTGACGCCGTCGAGTCGGCGAGACAGAACGGCATGGTAGGACACTCACAGAAGATGGTCTCCGCGAGACGTGACGGCTCTCCCGTTATGATAAGACGTGACTTCGACTCGACAGATGGCGGCGAGGCGGGACTACATTTCGTCGCCCTCCAGGAGAGCATCTCCGACTTCGTCTCGACACGGAAAGCTATGAACGGAACCCGCGTCTCACGTAGCTCTCCCGTCGGAACCAAGACCAACAACGGCATACTCCAGTATATATCGGTCGAGAGACGCGGAAACTACCTCGTGCCCCCGAGGAGTCTTAGGGCTCTTCCGACCCCGAATCCGTGAGATTTCGACAGCCGTACCAGAACCCGTATTTAAAGAAAGAACCAACCAAGACACAGAAATAATGCGACGCCGAGAGTTTCTCAGAGCCGCGGGTCTCACGGGACTCTCTGTATCTCTGTCTCTCCCGGGATGCATAGAGATACGTGGAAGTCCGAGGACACGCGCGGTTCTACCTCCCTTGGTCGACGACAGACCCGATGCTGTCTACTATCCTACTCACTCTGAGGGCATGGTCTTCCTCGGAACCGAGACTGTCGGAGACTACAAGCTGGGTCTGACCTACTCTTTCCCCGACAGGTTCTGGAACGTCACGGGTCAGAGGACGTCGAGGGTCGATCCCACTGTCGAGGACGACATACATCTCATGGCGACGGTCTGGGACTCCGAGACGGGGATCGTCCTTCCGGTCGCTTCGGGGGTCGACGTCGAGGTTCTGAGAGACGGTGAGACTGTCGAGGAGAGAACACTCTGGCCCATGCTTTCTCAGAATATGGGATTCCATTACGGCGACAACCTCAGTCTCGATGGAAACGGAAGGTACGTCGTTAGGGTCACAGTGCCGGGAATGGAGATAGAGAGGACTGGAGAATTCAATGGAAAGTTCGAAGACGGCGGCACAGTCGATTTCTCGTTCGGGTACACCAGATCGAGCATGACACAGATTCCGTACAAGAAGTACCCCGACAAGAAGGGTGAGCGCGACGCTATAGAACCGCGCGAGTTAGAGGTCGTTCCCCCCTTGTCGACACCTTCGACCTCAGTGAATGAGTCGAGGGAGAGGAGTAGAAACATGGTAAAGGAGTACGCCATACCTGTCTCAACGTCTCCTCGTGTCGAGGAACTCCCGGGTGATACACTTGGGACTCAGAGCCTCGGGGACATCATTCTGTGTCCGACTCTTCTCGGAGCCGAAACAGACTCAGACGAAGATGACACTGACATCCTGAGACATATCGCTGTCTCCCCCCGTACCGCCTACAACTCTTTCCCCCTCCCGATGGCTTCCCTCGCCGCGCGCCTCGTCGACTCCGGGGAGACAGTATTCGAGTCGTACCTCGAAGCATGTATAGACCCCGAGATAGGCTACCACTACATAACATCATCACCCGTCGATTCCGAGACAGTCGACTCCGCCGAGATCCTTACTGTGACAGTCGAGACACCCCCACAGGTCGCACGACACGAGGGGTACGAGACTGCTTTCATGAGAACCGGCGACGTGAGTTTCGAGATCTGACTGTGACAGTGGTTACTACCACCACCATGACCACGAACGACTCCGACTGTGACTCCGACCGCGACAAAGCCTATACAGTCCGAGGACAGATATACGACAGATGAGTCTAGACTCTTCGTCTTCCGACGACGAGGTCGACCTCGACCTCGAAGAGGCTTCGTCTCTGATCCACGGTGTTATCGAGAACCTCCACGAGGTGATCGTAGGACACGACGGCGCTGTCCGTCATCTCGTGACGGCTGTTCTCTCGGGTGGACATCTCCTGATAGAGGACGTCCCCGGGGTCGGAAAGACGGTTCTCGCACGTTCTTTCGCCGAGTCGTTCGACGTCTCCTTCGGTCGAGTCCAGTTCACCCCTGACATACGTCCGACCGACATCACGGGGGTCAACGTCTACAACCAGAAGACGAACGACTTCGAGTTCCGTCCGGGACCTGTCTTCGCCAACATACTCCTGGGCGACGAGATAAACCGCGCGCCACCCAGGTCACAAGCCGCGCTCCTTGAAGCGATGGAGGAAAAACAGGTAACTGTCGACGGTGAGACACGTTCGGTTCCGTCGCCTTTTACCGTGATAGCCACACAGAACTCGGTCGAGACCGACGACGTCTATGAGCTTCCTCTCGCCCAGATAGACCGTTTCACGAAGAAGATACATCTCGGCTATCCCGACCCCGATGAGGAGACTGAGCTTCTCCGGAGAACCACGGGAGACCATCCGTTAGACGACCTCGAAGCCGTCGCGACTCAAGAGGATCTCGTGAGTATGCGTGACTTCGTCTCCGAGGTCGAAGTCAGTGACTCAGTACGTGACTACATAACACGTCTGTCGGAGTACAGCCGCGAAGTCTCACGTATAGGCGCGAGCCCGCGGGCTTCTATCTCGCTCATGGAGTCGTCACAGGCACGTGCGGTTCTCAACCGCCGTGACTACGTCACGCCCAACGACGTCAAGGAAGAGGCACACGCCGTCTTGAGCCACAGAATCGTCGGCTCCGACTCCGATGGTGTGGTCTCAGACGCAGTCGAAGAGGTTTCGGTTCCGGTTACTGAGTAAGAATGCTCGGGGTTAGACTCACAAGACGCGGATGGGCAGCCCTCGGTGTCTTAGCCGTAGCTGAGGCGTCGGCTCTCGGATTCGGAGCGAGGTCACTCAACTACGTCGCCGCACCCCTCGGAGCCGTCTTTGTCGTGAGCGGTCTACGTGTGGCGAGGCTAAGCCGAAGCGACTTCGGAGTCTCAGTAGAGGCTCCCGAGACAGTCTTCGAGGACGACGAAGCCGAGATCACTGTCGTCGTCGAGTCGGAGACCGAGGCTAAAGCCAGACTAGACGTGGATCTTCAGACGGGCAGAGACAGCCGTGTCAGTCTGACCGACTCTGTCTTTCTGAGGGAGGGAACCCACGACTTCCGCCGACACGTGAGTCTTCCGAGGGGAGTCTACGGATCGGTCTCCGTGGGTCTGAGACTCACCGACTACTTCGGTCTGTTTTACCGTACCGAGAGCTTCGTTTCGCAGACCGAGTTAGCAGTCGTACCCCGACCCTACGTCCTGAGGTCTTCGGCGGTTTTCGTCTCAGAGGGCGACGGTCTCCCGAGGGAGACGTCTCCGGACAGAGGCAGTGACACAGTCAGAGCCTACGAGGTCGGAGACCCTCTCAAGGACGTCGACTGGAGACTGAGTGCTGGCTCCGTCGACGGTCTCCTCGTACGTGACTACGTCTCGGCGTCGGAGTCTGACTCAGAAGACACCGAAGCCGTGGTGTCTGTCTCAGTCCCTGAGACCACGAGACGTGAGACAGCCGACGAGGCTGCGAGAGCCGCCGCGAGCCTACTCCTTCTTCTGTCGAAGAGAGGCTATGAAGTCGGTCTGAGAACCTCGCGTAAGACTACCGAAGCCGGCGACGCGAGCTTCGACTCGTTTCTCCGACATCTCGCAGCCGTAGGACTCTCGTATGGTGACGACAGAACGAGTCCCGACACGTCTGAGACCGAGGTTGACGACGAACGAGCCTCCGATCCTACTCTAACCGTAACCGTCGAGGACGACGCCTCCGAAGAGGTGGCTGTCATACACACACCGAACCAGAGCCACGTCTTCTCTGAGATAGCCGAGACGAAGGCAGGTCTCGACTACTCGGTCGGTAACAAGTCTTCGAGAGGTGATTTAATCTGAAGACGCCCAAAGTCGGCATCCCTCGTCTTCTTGCGACAGCCGGGGCGGGTCTTTTAGTCTACTCCTTCTTCGAGACTCTGAGACGTATAGCTTCGGTGACGGGAACCTCGACAGTCTTCCTCGGCGTATCAGCCGCAGCCGTAGGACTCGGTGTCGGAGCCTCGTTCTCACGTCTGTCGGAGGTCGACACACGCCGACTCGGGGCTGTCGGAGTCGCCGTCTCGTCTGTCTCCGCCGCGGTCTATCTCACGACACTCCCTCCCGGTGTATTCAGTCTAAACCACTTAGTCTCCGACGCCGTCGGATTTGCGACGGGGAGTATGTCGGTTATGAGGATACTCAACGCCGGCGTCTGGTCGGTCTTCTTCGTCCCGATACCACTCTTCGTCTCAGTCTACCTCGTCCTCACGACGAGATACGTCGGAGCGACGGGAGTCGCGGGTGCCGTCCTTGGCTTCTTCGTCCTGACCGGAGACGCCGACTCGACTCTCGTACTCCTCGGAGTCGCGGGGGGTATAGCAGCCGTCGGATTCGGAGAGATCGACCGTCTAGCCGAGGATCAACGTCCTCCGAAGTCAGCGTATACGACTGTCCTCCTCACCCTATTAGTCGTCGCGGCGTCGCCTCTCGTAGTGACGGCTGTACCCGGCGACGAGACCGGAATACTCGGAGGAGATGGGGGAGGCGAAGGTGGTAGCGGCGGATCCGAGGTAAGCACGGGATTTGCGAAGGCGTCCGACACCTACGACATCTCCGAGGGGGTGGATCTCACGACACGTCGGATCTACACGGTCGAGTCGGAGAGAGTACCCGAGTACATGGTCGTCTCGGTCTACGACAGGTACTCGGGAGAGAGCTGGGTTAGGACACAGTCGGCTTCGGCATCGACTAGAGCACAGCCACCTCCCGAGGTAAGAGACTTTGTGACCCAGAGAGTAAACCTCAACTCGTCGGGTCTCGGGATACGACCCTCTGTCTACAAGCCCGTGGACGTTGAGGGCGGTCCTACTATCTCCCCCGACGGATACCTCGAAGCCTCCGAGACCCCCGAGACCTCCGAGACTGACACCGACACGTCTTACAGGGTCATAAGCGGCGTGGCTCCCGAAAACAGAAGGGTCGTAGAGGCACTGTCGTCCTCGTCCTCGTCCTCGTCCTCGGAGTATCCTCCCGAGATACGTGAGAGGTACCTCCAGACTCCCGAGACGGTACCCGAGAGACTCGTCGAGAAGACCTCCGAGATCACACGTGGCGACCCGACTGCGTACGCGAAGGCGGAGTCAGTTGAGGACTGGCTTGAGACCAACAAGGAGTACTCGTTACAGGTCGAGAGACCCAACTCGACACGCGGCGGAGTCGCTGACTCGTTTGTCTTCGGGATGGAGGAGGGATACTGTGTCTACTACGCGACTTCTATGACTGTCATGTTACGTACACAGGGGGTTCCCGCGAGATACGTCACGGGATACCTCCCGGGAGACTCGGTCGGCGAGAACACCTGGAGACAGAGAGGCGTCGACTCACACGCCTGGGTACAGGTCTACTTCCCCGACGTCGGCTGGGTCGACTTCGATCCCACTCCCTCGGCTCCGCGCGAGACACAAGAGGCTCTGATGGTTCCCGGGAGAACCCCTCCGCCGTCTACCGACATTCCGAGCCCAAACGGGACACAGACCGACAGTCGAACTCCGACAAACCAGACTAACACAACCGACTCCTCCGACCAGACGACTAACACGTCTACTTCTACTTCTTCCGAAAACACGACAGTCAGGGCGGGGTACAGTAACTCCGAATCCGACGCCTCTCTAGTCTCCGCCGTCTCTTCCACGATACCCGTCTCCTTATCCGAGGCTCTGTCTCTGGGAGTCTCTGCCGTCGTTCTCCATCTCACAGGTGTCTTCGGAGACGTAGCCAAGCGGCTCCGTCTGAGGCTTCAGATCACGTCGACACGGAGCCACGAAGCACGGTCGCGCACAGTCTCGACCGCAAGACGGCGTGCTGAGGCGGCTATCTCACGTAGACATGGTCGGAGACGGCGTGGCGAGACCTTCCGTGACTACGTCGAGAGGACTCTCGGGGAGGGCGAACTGTCCGGGCTTATAGAGGCACACGAGAGGTCAGCCTACTCCGACGGTGTCTCGGCTTCCGACGTTAAGGCGGCGGTAGACGACGCCGACTCTACAGTACGTCAGACTAAACGTCTCGGCTTCGCTGTCAGTCTCAGATCGCCTCTCGACTACATCCGGGACAAGTTACAAGTTAGTCAACTGTGATTCTCAGACGGGGTCTCTAAGACCCCAGGAAGGAGGGCACGTGGTGCCAATTCTTTGGCTCCACAACGACACAGACGCAGGGACTGAATAAATACTTTCTGTTAATTTTGACCTGAAAAAAGTAAGACGGACGTATGACAACTTAAACCTAAGCTTGATACTTCTGGGCATCGAATACGTGACATGGAACAGGAGACAGACGAGAGACGTCTGGATCTAATTGAGACTTCTACGACCGCCGACAGACCTCCGTCACACGACGCCTTCTCGCTCTCGGTCGCCTTCGACGACTCGGGTGACTTCGTTCTCGTCAGGAACTCTGACGACGACAGGGGATGGGAGATACCCGGCGGAAAGGTTGAGGACGGAGAGACCTACGCCGACGCGGCGGCGAGGGAGTTCGAGGAGGAGACGGGGCACGAACTCGTCGACCCCGATCCTTTCGCCGTCATAGAAGAGACCTACGACGTCGAGGGAGAAGACCACGTCGTCGAGGGAAGGGTCTTCGTCGGTGAGATGGGCGACGAGATGCGTGAGACCGACGACGAGGTCGACGCAGTCAAGCTTTTCGGCTCCCTACCCGACGACGACGATCTGACACATATTACCTTCACGTACTCGACCTTCGAGACCCTTGTCTCACTCGGACGCGAAGCCCGAGAGCGCAAGAACCATTAGACGCGCGACTCAGTCTGTAGTATGGCAGCCGATTTCGACAACGTAGAAGTACCAGAAGACGGAGAGGTCATACAGGTCGAGGACGAAGACCTCGTAGTCCCCGACAGTCCGATAGTTCCCTACATCACGGGAGACGGCATAGGACAGGACGTCTCGCCCGCTGCGAGGAAGGTTCTCGACGCCGCCGCCGAGGAGACGGGACGTGAGATACACTGGACCGAGATCTACGCCGGGGAGCGCGCCGAGGACGAGTATGGGGAGCTACTCCCCGACGAGACCTTCGATGCGATACGCCATTTCAAGGTCGCTCTCAAAGGACCCCTCACGACACCCGTCGGCGCGGGATTCCGCTCACTCAACGTCGCGATACGTAAGGGTCTCGACCTCTACGCCAACATACGTCCAGTCTACTACCTCGACGGAGTCCCCTCGCCCGTCAAGTCGCCCGAGGAGATGGACATGGTCGTCTTCAGGGAGGCTACCGAGGACGTCTACGCCGGAATCGAGTGGGAGGAGGGAACCGACGATGTCGACGACGTCAGGGAGTTCCTCAACGACGAGATGGACTGTGACATACCCGACGACGCCGGAATCGGTGTCAAGCCCATAAGCGAACACAAGACGAAGAGGCTCGTGAGGAAGTCGATAGAGTACGCGATAGACAGAGGCCGCGACTCGGTCACACTCGTCCACAAGGGCAACATAATGAAGTTCACCGAGGGTGCTTTCCGTGACTGGGGCTACGAACTCGCTGAGGACGAGTTCCCCGAGAAGGTCATCACAGAGGACGAGCTCTGGGACGAGTACGACGGCGAGAAGCCCGACGACAAGGTCGTCATAAAGGACAGGATAGCCGACAACATGCTCCAGCAGATTCTGACACGTACAGACGAGTACGACATACTCGCACTCCCCAACCTCAACGGCGACTACCTCTCGGACGCCGCCGCGGGACAGGTCGGAGGTCTCGGTGTCGCACCCGGTAGTAACATAGGCGACGTCTTAGGGGTCTTCGAGCCTGTCCACGGAAGCGCGCCGAAGTACGCCGGAGAGGACAAGGTCAACCCGACCGCGATGATACTCACGGGACGTATGATGCTCGAGGAGTTCGGCTGGGACGACGCCGCCGACCTCGTCAGGGACGCAGTCGAGGAGACGATACAGGACGGAACAGTTACCTACGACATCCACAGACAGATAGACGGCGGAGAGAAGGTCTCGACTAGTGAGTTCGCCGAACTCGTCGCCGAGAAGATAAGGTCTTAGCTCAGATTCGAGAGAGAGAGAGAAAGATGTGCTCGCCTATCGACCTCGACTCCGAGAGACGTAAGCTTAAGCTCGTGAAGGACGCCGGCACGAAGAGGTCTTTCAGGAACATGAAGGGACTCGACTGTCCGGCGTGTGGACGTGAGTTCGAGGTCGTGATGGAGTCGGAGGAGACGTGTAACTCGTTCAGCCCCGACAAGCCTTTCAGCTTCTGTGTCGTAAGAGGCGACGAGAGAATACAGCTTTACAGGCACTGATATGTCAGACGAATCCCGCGACCACGACCGTATTACCGACGACCTAGCCGAGGGCGTCCGTCTCTTCAACGAAGGCGAGTACTTCGAGGCTCACGAGGTCTGGGAGGACGAGTGGCACGGGGTCGTAGGTGACAACAAGAACTTCCTCCAGGGTCTGATACAGACCGCGGCGGTCTATGTCCATCTCACGAGAGGCAACCCCGAGGGGGTCAGGAGCCTCTCGACGAGTGCTCTGATATACCTCGAAGAGATACCGTCGACTTACAGAGGTATCGACGTCGACTACCTCCGGCGGATAAACCGCGAAGCTAAACGCAGAGCCCGTAGCTCCGAGAGAGACGGCACCGAGCTAATACTGAGGGAGCCCGAGCTGAGCCTTGACCTCGACACGGACAGGGACAGGGACAGGGATCAGTAGAGACACAGGCTGTATTCCCTCTCTCTGTGTCCTTTCTCGACTTCGACCCAGTTCTCGTTGAGGAGCCAGCCGAGAGCCTGAGAGACGTCCTCTGTATCCATACCCGTCTTCTGACTCAGCTCTTCTGACGTAGCCTTTTCGTCTCCGAGGGCTTCGATGACTTCCCTCACACAGCCGACCATATCTATATCTGACTCTACGGTTCCGTCCATCTCCCCCTCCGCCTCCGCGACACGTAGTATAGTTTCGAGGGCGACGTCCGACGAGACAGAGACCGAGTCTATACCCGTCTCGACGAGAAACTCAGCGTATCCTTCGTGGGTGCTCGGAGCGTCGCCACAGATTCCGGTGTGGAGACCCAGTATCTTCGCCTTCTCGACGAGCGACTTCACCGACCTCTTGACGGCGACGTCCCTCTCGTCGAAGAGCTCCGAGAGCCTGTCGCTGTTTCTGTCGACACCGAGTGTTAGCTGTGTCAGGTCGTTGGTTCCGACAGAGAAGCCGTCGAAGTTCTGCGCGAAGCCGTCGGCGGCGACGACGTTCGACGGAACCTCAGCCATGACGTAGATATCTATGTCGCCCTCGTCGAGACCGTACTCCCGCATCTTCTCACGTACCCTCTCGCCCTCCTCGACGGTTCGGCAGAAAGGAACCATCACCTTGAGGTTGTCGAGACCGAGGCTGTCTATCGCCCTCCTTATGGCTCTACATTCGAGTTCGAACGCCGCCGAGAACTCGTCGTCGTAGTAACGTGACGCCCCCCTGAATCCGAGCATCGGGTTCGACTCCTCGGTCTCGTACTCGTCTCCTCCTCTGAGCTCTGCGTACTCGTCCGACTTGAAGTCGCTGAGACGGAGTACGACGTTGTCGGGGTAGAACGCCGCTCCTATCTTCCCGACCCCCGACCTGAGAGACTCGACGTACTCGTCCTCTCTTCCCTCGTCCATCAGCTTGAGTGGATGTACGCCGACCTCCGACGAGATTATGAACTCCTCACGTGCGAGACCCACTCCGTCTACGGGAAGCTGTGCGACCTCGAACGCCTTAGACGGCACGCCTATGTTGACGAGAACCTCAGTATCTGTCTCCGGAATCTCGTCGAGTCTGTGTGTCTCGACCTCGAAGTCGAGAACCCCCGACCAGACCTTTCCCTCCGACTCCGAGGCGTCGACTGTGACCTCGTCGCCCGTCTCTATCACAGACGTACCGTCGTCGGTCCCTATCACAGCCGGAATACCGAGTTCGCGCGAGACTATCGCGGCGTGGGACGTCCTTCCACCCTTGTCTGTGACTATCGCCGCGGCTTTCTTCATTATGGGCTCCCAGTCGGGGTCTGTCCTCGAAGTAACCAGAACCTCGTCTTCACCGAACTCGTCGATCTCGTCCGGCGACTCTAAGACGCGTGCGACTCCCGCACCTATCCTCGACCCTACCGCGCTGCCTCTCGACAGGACCTCCGACTCGTCGCTGAGACGGTACTTCTCTACTACGTTCGGGTCACGCTCCGACTCGACAGTCTCGGGTCTCGCCTGTATCACGAAAACTTCGTCGGTGTCTCCGTCGAGTATCCATTCGACGTCCATGGGTCTGCCGTAATGCTCCTCGACACGCATTCCGTACTCTGCTACCTCTCTGACCCGTTCGTCGGAGACACAGAAAGACTCCGAGTCTTCGTCTGGCACTTCGACTCTGACGTTTTCTCCCCCGCGTCTCACGAGCTTCTCCTGCTTGTCGCCGAGCCTTCTCTCTATAATACCGAGGTTCTGCTTGAAGACTGTGAACTCGTCGGGGTTTATCTCCCCCTGTACGACGAGGTCACCGAAGCCGTAGCTCGCGTTTATGACGAGGGCGTTCTCGAAACCCGTGTCGGGGTCTATCGTGAAGGTCACTCCCGAGACCCCCTCACCTGCGTTCCCCATCTTCTGGACAGCGGCTGAGAGCTTGACTTCGAGATGGTCGAACCCCTTGTCCTCCCTGTACGAGATAGCCCTGTCAGTGAAGAGGGAGGCGTAACATCCCTTGACGCTCCCGACTACTTCTTCCGTCCCCGAGACGTTGAGAAAGGTCTCCTGCTGTCCCGCGAAAGAAGCCCCGGGGAGATCCTCCGCGGTCGCAGATGAACGCACGGCTACGCCGGGATTCTCGACTTCGACCCCGAGACGGTCACTGAGCTCGGAGTAAGACTCGGCTATCTCGTCGCGGAGGTCGTCCGGAATCTCGCCACCGAGTATGAGTGAACGTATCTTACTGCCACGTCTCCGGAGGTCGGCTGTGTCGTGGGTGTCGATTCCCGAGAGAGTCTCACGTATCTCGTCGTCTAGGTCGTTGTGTCTTATGTAGTCGTCGTAGGCTTCGGCGGTCGTCGCAAAACCCGGGAGAACGGGGACGTCGACCTCGTTTGCAAGGACTCCTAAGTTAGCACTTTTCCCTCCGACTGACGCCGTGTCACCCGACCCTATCTCGTCGAACCAGAGGACTCTGGACATGCGACTTACTCCCAGACGAAAGTATTTGAATCTGGCGTGCGAGTCAACTCTAACGTCTAAGAGCCGTAAGAGAAGCCACGGCTATGAAGGCGACAAAGACGACCAGAGACACGGTTAATGCGGTTGTGTCGCTCGGAAACACCCCGGAGATCGGATTCGTAACTGTCTCCGAAACATCTGAACCTGAGCCTGAACCTGAATCAGGGTCTGAACCGACTGACACCGACTCTGACTCTGAATCGGATGTCCCTGTGGTTATGGTCGCGTCGATCTGACTCAGACTCTCGACGTCGGGCGCGTTGACGATCTTTACTGTCTTTCCATCCTTCGTGACATGGAAAGCGTCGGCGAACTCGCCGTCGGGTATCACCCACGCCTCTCCGTGTCTCTCGGCTCCGTGTCCTTCGAGAACCTCTGTGTAGGCGTCGTAGAACTCGTCGGCGTCGCTCTCGGAGTCCCAGACAGTCTTCCAGACGTAACCGTTCCCGCCGCCGTCTGTCTTGTAGGGATAGACTCTGTCGTTGCCCCATCCCGCCGAGGCTCGGCTGACGTATCTGTAGATACCGTACTTGCGTGAGGGCTGTCTGAAGTCCGATGTGTTGGTGGCTTCGACTCCGTACTTGTAGCTCTGGTACCAGAACATATTGTGGATCGACGCCTCGCCGACTGTGTCGTAGCCGTGTTCGTAGAGACTCCAGTTACGTGACGACGTGTCGTTGAACTCGATCTCGGGGACGTCGTCTGAGCCACCGAGATGGAGATGTATGACCTCCTCAGTCGTCTCGGGTGGGTCGTCGTACCTTTCTTCGAGACGGCTCCATCTGTATCCATTCCTATCTCGGTCTTCGACGAGCGAGGCTACGTAGCCGGGATCGTCTGAGTAGGGCTCGTACATAGTCATCAGTACACCGAGGTTGACGTCTGACCCCGACCCCGACGTCGACGACGATCCGCCTTCGAGGCAGTTCCATCCGTCGCCGCATCTCTCCTCGTACCTGTACATGATGTAGTTCGCCTCGCCCTCTATGACAGCGTCCGACGCGAGCTGCTGATCCTGTGTGAGACGTGACGTGTTCCTGAACTCCTCAAGCTTGCCTCTCTGATCCTGGAGTGCGTGTACGAGTTCGTGTACGAGTGTCGACCCGTCTATCTTCGAGGCACCGCTCACGAGGAAGACGGTGTCGTTCTCGGGCGAGTAGTAGCCTATGACGTTCGAGTTGATGACGTCGTGTATCTCGTCGGTGACGTCGTCGTTCTCTCCGACTATGAAGAGGGCTTCCCAGACCTGGTTGTTCCAGTCGGAGAGAGTACTGTTTCTGTTACTATTACTGTTAGACCCTTTCTCCCTCTCCGACATCCTGTCGCGGTACTCCGACCGTGATATACTCCTCACGGGAATCTCCGAGTTAAACTCGACCCCGCGTATGTACTCGACACGTGCCATGCTACGTGAGACGAGAGCCTCCGCCTCGTCGTCGGAGAGTCCGTCTGAGGTGTTTATGTCGAGTCTGTCGTCATGGGAGTAGCCGTCTACTTCGCCTATCTCAGCGGATGCGGTCGGAACGAGACATAGGGACAGTACAACGACGAGAGAGACGAGGACGACGGAACGGTTGAGATGTGTCAAGATACCACCTGCCGAGTATACGTCCCGATGCCTCAAAACAGTACAGTACAGATACTTGTACCGGAAGGTAGTCACCATGGGAGTTCTACTTAACGTGTACACGTACTTAGATAGATTAGATGGCGCCGAAAATGCTTTAAAACTATTCCGAATACTAGAATTGATGTATCGAAACAGAGCTTTGATGCTCATAGCCACCAGAGGTGGTCATGATGACCTTGAACCGGCGTGAGTTCCTTGACCTCTCTCTATCTGTAGCCGGCACCACAGCCATTGCAGGCTGTACCTCTAAACTTCCCGCTGGCGACACTCACACTGGCTCTAACTCTATCGCCACTGTCACGGTTGACGGGACTCAACCCATACCTAACTCAGTCCCGGTTTCTTTTGAGGTTAGCGTTCCCCGTGCCACTGTCACCAAAGACGATACCGCACTCGTCCGCATCACAGTGACAAACACAGGCTCCGAAAAACAAAGCATTACAACAGGTGGATTTCCTTTTTTTAGTCTCCCAAATCGGATAAGTAAGGAGACCGATCCCGGACTCATATTAACCAGTTCTTACGAGAAATCCGTGCTCACCAAAAGATCCTCGGAAGCCATCCCTGAGGATACTCCTCGAAAGAACGGGAGGCCGTGCTGGAAGCTGAACGGAGTACCTGGAAATCCTTTCTTACTAAAGAAGTCAGTCGAGTTAGATCCAGGCAGTAGTCGACATATCGATCTTCAAGTTTGGGGTCATCCTCAAAACTCGGACTGCCTCCATACAGGAAATTATCATTTTCAAGAGTCATATAGCCTGTATATGTATGGTTCCGAGGAGGAGTTCAGTTCCTTTTCCTGGGGGTTCACCCTCAGACTGACAAAGAGCTAGTTGAACCAGAGACCTAGAGTATCGAGGATATGTCCAATTGCATTACCGCCAGTCCCGTCGTAGTCATCATCATGTAGTCTACGGCTCAAACCAAGGGGTAGTCCGGACTGCAGATCCAACAGATATGTGGTGGGGAAGGCAGGTCTTCGACTACTACCGTCAGTCGAGTTTGAGTTAGGTATGCTCGATCCTTGAAAGGTTATTCTCCAGACCGATGAACTTACAGTTACCACGCCTCGATAGATAACCAGACAAGAAATGACTCACGCCGCGCTCATAATACTCGACGGCTGGGGAATACGTGACGAGACTCAGGGGAACGCGGTCGCAAACGCCGAGACACCCAACTTCGACAGATGGAGACGCGAGGGAAGGTTCGGTCTTCTCACGACACACGGACCCTCTGTCGGTCTCACCGAGGGTCAGATGGGGAACTCCGAGGTCGGACATCTCAACATAGGCGCGGGTAGGATAGTCAGACAGCCCATAAAACGGATAGACGAGTCTATAGACGACGGCTCTTTCTTCGAGAACGAAGCTCTCGTCGATGCGGTCGAGTCGGGAGACCGTCTCCATCTCATGGGACTCGTGAGCGACGGCGGTGTACATTCGGCACAGAGACATCTCCACACCCTCTTAGAGATGGCACAGGATCACCGACGCGAGGCAGTCGTACACGCCTTCCTCGACGGACGTGACACTCCTCCGAAGAGTGCTCTCGGTTATATCGAGGAGTTAGAGGAGAAGGCGGACGAGACAGATGCGACGGTTGCGACGGTCTCGGGACGTTACTACGCGATGGACAGGGACGAGAGATGGGAACGCACGGGCATGGCTTACGACGCGATAGTCAGCCGCGAGGGAAGAGACGCCGAGACAGCCAGCGAGGCGGTCGAGGAAGCCTACGACAGGGGAGAGACAGACGAGTTCGTCGAGCCGACTGTCGTCGACGGTGCCCCCGCTCTCGAAGACGGTGACTCAGTTGTCTTCTTCAACTTCCGTGCCGACAGGGCGCGCCAGCTTACGCGTATGCTGAACGGCATAGACTCCGACGCTTGGGACACCCGGGAGTATCCATCTCTCGACCTCGACTTTACTACGATGACCGAGTACGACTCCGAGTACGGCTTAGACGTGGCTTTCGACCCCGTCGAGCCCGAGAACGTCTTAGGCGAAGTAGTCTCGGACGAGGGAATGACACAGATGCGGATAGCTGAGACCGAGAAGTACGCCCACGTGACCTACTTCCTCAACGGAGGCAGAGAGGAGACCTTCGACGGAGAGGAGCGCGTCATAGTTCCGAGCCCTGACGTCGAGACCTACGACGAGACACCCCGTATGAGTGCGCGTGAGGTCACCGACAAGGCACTCGAAGCCGTCGGAGAGTACGATCTCCTCATACTCAACTACGCCAACCCCGACATGGTGGGACACACGGGAGACTACGAAGCCGCAGTCGAGGCGTGTGAGTTCGTCGACATGTGCGCGGGAGAGCTCGTCGACGCTCTCGTAGAGGACGGAGCCGAGGTTATCGTGACAGCCGACCACGGAAACGCCGACGAGATGGGGACTCCCGACGACCCACATACCGCACATACCTTCAACCCCGCTCCCTTCATACAGATAGACGGAGACGGCGAGGTGGAGCGACGTGGGGAGCTTCGTGACATCGCTCCGAGCCTCCTCAAGCTACTCGGGACTGAGGCTCCTGATGAGATGACGGGCGACCCTCTCGTCTGAGTCTCAGCCGCCGAAACGCCGACAGTAAGCTTGATCTGTCTCTCGTAACGTCTATTCATTCGGTATGTCGAGACCCGAACATCCTCTCAAACAGAGGTTCGTCGTCGATACGTCGGCTTTCATGACCGACGAGATACGCAGGGAGGGGGAGAGCTTAGAGGACGCACTCACGCGTCTACTCGATCTCATAGCCGACGCCAAGCTCAAGCTCAACATTTCGTGTTACTTCCCGCCCTCGATCTACGACGAACTCGACGGCATGTTACGTGACAGGGATATCTCAGACGAGACCTACTCACGTCTCAACACGTGGGTCATAAAGAAGAACCCCGCGAGGTTCGAGGTCATGATTCCCGCCGAGATAGTCTATGGCTTCATAGACGAGATGAGCGACCGCGTCAACCGTGGTCTCCGTGTCTCGGAGGAGGCAGTGAGACGAGCCGAGAAGTCGAAGCCCGAGACTGTCGACGAACACGACTACATGACCGAGGTCGACAAGGTCGTCTCCGATCTCCGCGACAAGTACCGCGACACGCTCCGTCAGGGAGTCCTCGACTCGCGCGAGGACTTCGACCTCCTCATACTTGCGCGTGAACTCGACGCCGGAGTCGTGACAGAGGACGAGGGTATAATAAGATGGGCGAGTGACTTCGGTCTGCGTTACATGAGAGGACGTGAGTTTCCCGGACTCCTAGAGGAGTACCTCAAGGAGACACAGAACAGATAGTTAGTTGATCGAAAGTTTCTGTACTGTACTACTTTACTCTTCTAACCCTGGTAAGCGGCGTAGAGCGAGCAGTAACCTGTGGGGTTTATGTAGCCCTGGACGAGGGCACACGCGCCGTAGCCGTCGCCGTTCTTGTCGGGTATGTACTGGACACAGCCGTTACACTGCTGTCCAGAGCTTGGATGCGACTGGTAGCCCACAGCACTCTTTGCCTGGAGGACTTTGGGGTTTCTCTTGGTTCCACCCTGTGAGGTTGCAGTTCTCTCGGACTTTGGGACGGGACCAGTGTCGAACTGTTTCTGGGAGACGCCTTCGGGGAGTCCCGAGGTTCCGCCGCCGCTACTTCCGCCGGAGCTTCCTCCGGATTCGTTACCTCCTGTGCTTCCACTAGAGCCTCCACTGCTTCCGCCTCCGCCGTTTCCGCCTGTGTCTCCACCAGAGCCGCCGCCTCCACCGCCGCCTGTACAGCCGGCGAGTCCAGCTATCGATGTCGCTCCCGCAGCCTTCAGGAAGTCTCTTCTGTCCATGATCTACTAGGTCTGTACCACTAAATAGAAATATATCTTTCCCTTTCGGTCTGAATTTGTATATGTACTTAGGACGCTGCCTGAGCTACTAGCTCGTTCGTGTCGTCGGAGTAGCCGTCTAGTACCTGTCTGGCTCGGTCGTTTCCTATCTCTGAGAGCGACTTCGCCGCACTCACCCGAACCGACTCGTGTGTCTCTTCTTCTAAGAGGCGTTCGAGACCCTCGACTGCGTCCTCGTCGCCTATCTTTCCTAAGGCGTCTGAGGCTGCCTCTCTTAGGCGTACGGATTCGAGTTCGAGACTCTCGACGAGTGTCTCTGTGGCTCCCTCGTCACCGATCTCTCCGAGGGCGTCCGCCGCCTTCGCACGTACGTTGTCGGGGACATTGGCTTCAGGATCGAGGAGTTCCTGTAGCTTCTCGGACGCCTTCGGAGATCCTATACGAGCGAGTGCTTCTATCGCGTCGAGACGCATGTCGGCGTCGTCGACCTCATCGAGGAGACGGTCGACGGCGTCCGGGTCTCCTATCCTTCCGAGAGCCTCTATGACCTCTTCCCTCAGGAAGTTGGCTTCGAAGACGTCGAGCGACTCGACTAAGGGCTCTGTCTTCCCCTCGACCTTGAACCTCTTTATCCCGCTGAGCTCGGGAGGGAACTCGGTGAACTCGTTGTCGTAGAACCCGAGGTCGTCGAGTTCGTCGCGCGTCGACGGCGAGTCATTGTCACTGTCTGACATTGTCGGGTATACACGGTTACGTATCAAATATCTTTACTCTTGTCTTGCCACCACGGAGTCACTGTCGACGACGAGGTGGTAAGACTCGGGAACGTCCTCCGACTCGTTGGGATTGTAATGTACTAAGACGTCTTCGAGACGGAGTATCTCGCCGTAGTCGGCGTCTCGGAGGTAGGTGTTGAACTCCGTCTCCTGTCTGAGGACGGCATAATGCTCCGACTTCGCCGAGCCGTCACAGATCTTGTAGATCTCGGTTCCGTCGTTTTTGTCGCTGAGGTCGCCGCTCATCTTCTCCGCCGTGACACGTATCCGTCTTCCGACGTGTCCCGACATTTCGTCCATCATAGCCTCATCCGACCGTCGGGCGTCGTACGAACGCCGTGTTCTACCGTCCTTCCTCAGTATGAAGTGGGAGTACTTGACCTCGCTGCGGACGTAGGCGTCCCTGTCTCCGACATACGAACGCGCGAAGTCGGGGGGCTCGAAACCGACCGAGTCGAAGCTCCAGCATCTGCCTCCGCATTTCTCGTCCCAGAGATACGTACACGGACCGTAAACAGTGTACTCGTCGTGGAACTCGCGCTGTATCTCACGCAGCGGAACCGAGGTCTCTAGGTCGGCGGGATCGACTACGACGAGGCTCCCGTCTTCGGAGAGGTAATCGGTGTACTCCTCGAGGACACCGACAGGATCGTTTAGCTCGTTCACGACGTTGAAGAAGAGTATGAGGTCGTATCTCTCATCGGCTTCGGGAGAGAAAGACGAGGCTGTCCCCCTCTCGACACGTGTCCCGAAAGTAGTACGTGTTCCCGAGAGGAGACGTTCGAGGTACTCGGAGGCTCCCGAAGGTTCGACTCCTGTGTACTCGACCGCTGTTCGTGACGGAAGTAGGTCGTGGAGTCCGAGGGCGTTCGCGCCGACACCCGCGCCTACATCGAGGACGCGCATCCTGTCACTGAGAGGCAGGTCTGAGAGAACGTGTTTTGCCTCGACGTAGTAGGCGGGGAAGTGGTACGTGAGGTAAGCCAGACAGTCCTCTGCGGTGTACTCGACTCCTGAGCCGGGATAGCTTCCCCTGAGTGAGTCTATGTACCTCAGAAGCTGTCTCTCTGACCCCGACTCTGTCTCCTCTTCTAGTATCTCGACGACGCTCGACTCGACCCAGTCTGTCATCCCGGAGTCGAAACCCGCCTGTATTCCGTCGCCCTCGACCCTCGTGAAGACACCCTCGTCTGTCTCACCCACTGAGACGTCGTAGACGTTGTCGGATATTACCTCCCTAACCTCGTCGGGGTCGGCATCGAAGGAGAGGTAGTTGTCTATCTCCTCAGTCGTGAAGTCGTGTGCTTTCGCGGTGTAACACACCGTGTCGAGTATCTCGTCGCGCTCAGTCACGTCCTGATCTCGCCTCCGAGTCCTTCGACTGTCTCGACTACCGATCCGACGACCTCGTCGGGGTCGGCGTCGCCTATGATCTCGAGCCGCACCGTGTAGCTCACGGTTCCGTCGGGAACTCCTTCGCCGTCGTATACGTCGATTACCTCCGAGCCGACGACTTCGGCGTGGGAAGACTCCAGTACGTCTTCGAGAACATCAGGGTCGAGACGGCGTCCGAAGACGGTGCTGACGTCTCTCTCGTGTCTTTCGAGGCTTTCGAGCTTCCATCTCCTGAGCTCTTCGTCGGAGAGTAACTCGACGTTTCCGGTGTTTAGCTCGACCCTGCCGTCGTCCCCTTCGCCCTCGTCGAGATAGACCGTCTGTCCATCGATCTCCTCGACCACACCGACGTGAACCGTGTCGGAGTAGATATGCCGTAGACCCCTTTCGTCGCCCACGCTCTCGTGGAGCTCCTCGTACTCCCTGACCTTCGCGTCTATGAGCTTGTCGGAACGCCGGAGAGCACTCTTGGTGTCTCCGTAATGGCGCGCCGACTCGTGCATCAGGTCGACGAAGCCGTCGTGGTCGTCTTCCTCGACCAGACTCCTGAGTTCGCGCGCCGTCTCGACGAAGGCGTCGTGTACCTCGCCGACGGGCTGGTTCTGCTGTATGTCGGCGTAGAGATGGGGGTTCTGGTTGAGAATACGTCCTACGAAGTCGAGTGTTATCTCGTAGACTGGGGACATGAACCGTCTCGACTCGTCGACGTCGAACCTCAGACGTTCGAGGGTTCTTCCGACTGTGATGTAAGAGAAATGGGTCAGACCCTGGACTATGCTCATCATCCTGTCGTGTTCCTCAGCCGAGACGCGCTGTATGTTAGCCCCCGCGTCGTCGAAGAGCGAGATGACCTCCTTGGCTCTTTCCCCCGTACGTACCTCGACGAGTATGACTGTCTGTCCTCTCATCGAACGTACGCTCGGACCGTACATCGGATGTGTGCCGAGAACCTCGACGTCCTCCGACGTACTTTCACGCATAGCCTCGACGGGTTTCTTCTTGACGCTCGTGATGTCCATCAGGAGACCGTCCGACATACGCGGGGCGACCTCCTCGACGACGTCGACAGTCGACTCTATGGGTACTGAGACTACTACTAAGTCGAAGTCGTCGGCGCGTTCGAGACTCACGGAGTCCTCGGCGTCGGGGTCACTCACCGAGACGTCGTAGCCGCGTTCCTCGAAGAACTCCACGAACCACCTCCCCATCGCGCCCGCGCCGCCGACCACGAGAGTCTTCATGTATTAGAAGACGACAGAGACAGATAAAAGTCGAACGGTCTTGATACGTCTCACATGGAAGTAGCTCTGACAGTTGCGGGATCCGACTCGGGAGGCGGAGCCGGGATACAGGCAGACCTCAAGACGTTCGAGGCGAGAGGCGTCTTCGGAACTTCGGCTGTGACCAACCTCACAGCACAGAACACGGTTGGGGTCGACTCTGTCTATCCCGTGCCACCCGACGAAGTCGTCGCACAGATAGACTCAGTCGTCTCTGACTTCGACGTCGGAGCCGTGAAGACGGGTATGCTCGGGAGCCCCGAGATAATAGAGGCGGTCGCCGATAAGCTGAGACAGAACGACTTACCTCTCGTGGTCGATCCCGTGATGGTCGCACAGAGCGGTGACAGACTCTTAGACGAAGACGCCGAGGAGGTACTCAGACGTGAACTCGTCCCCGAGGCGAGCCTCGTCACACCCAACATACCCGAGGCTGAGGTACTCGCCGACGTCGAGGTTCACGACGAGAAGTCAATGGAGAGGGCGGCAAAGATAATCACCGAAAGCCTAGGAGCCGACGCGGCTCTCGTAAAGGGAGGACACTCCGAAACCGAGGCTGACGACAGGGAGATAGTCGACGTTCTGCGTCTCTCGAACTCACGTAAGTTCTACAAGGAGAGGCTCGAAACCGAGAAGACACACGGAACGGGCTGCGCGCTATCGTCGGCTGTGACCGCCGAACTCGCTAAAGGAGAGGATCTCCAGACTGCTGTTGCGAGGGGAGAGGAGTTCATCCACAGAGCGATAAGATACGGTCTAGAACTCGGTGAGGGAAACGGTCCCGTCCACCATATGTCGGGGTTACGCAACCGGGCGTCGGAGTTAGAGACCGTGGCGAAGGTCAGGGACGCCGTCGAGACATTCGAGTCAGAGGACATCTCTCGTGTCGTCCCTGAGGTGGGTACCAACTTCGCTGTCACGACTCCGTATGCCGTCTCGGTCGACGAGGTCGCAGCAGTAGAGGGACGTATCTCGCGGCTCTCTGACGGCGTCAAGGCGACGTCGGGAGCCTGGCTAGGAGCGTCAAGCCACGTCGCGCGTTTCCTCTTGGGAGTACGTGACTACGACGAGTCGGTCAACGCTGCCGCGAACCTGCGTCTCGACGACAGGATAGAGAAAGCCGTAGACAGTCTCAACTGGGACGTCGTCGAGTTCGACAGGTCGGAGGAGCCTGAAAGAATAAAGTCGACTGAGGGAAGTACGATGAGCTGGAGCGCGAAGGTCGTGATGGAGGGGCGCGGTGAGGCTCCCGACGCGGTTCTCGACAGGGGGGACGTCGGAAAGGAGAGTATGGTCAGACTCTTAGCTGACTCAGCCGACGAAGCCGTCGAGAGGGTACTCGAACTCGATGACGAGGCTGGGGTCTGACCGTCCACCTGATTCAGCGAGGGAGTCCCGCTGTTCACGGCGTTCACAAGACCTTCGGTCTTGTGGGCTCGGAAATCGAAGATTTCCGAACGTATGCAAATCAAAGATTTGCTTGCACGCTAATCAGAGATTAGCGAACGTTGACGAGAGCGAAGCTCTCGTCCGCACATCAGAATCGCTCTGCGATTCTGAGGACGTTGACGAGACGCCGTGCGTCTCGTTCGGCACACCAGAACGCTTCGCGTTCTGGGGACGTCACCCAGAATCCACAGGATTCTGGTTGCCCGCCAGACGCAGTCTGGCGAACGGGCGGGAATCGAGTAAGCTCTGAGGGGCAAACAACGTTCAACGATCCGACCTACTCCCCAAGTTTTT